>CAJTXF010000003.1 GCA_910580045.1 uncultured Eubacteriales bacterium | reverse complement strand
CTAGCGTGACAGGCTAGCGTTCTAACCAACTGAACTACCGGGCCATACCGTATAATCTGAAAATATGGTGGGGACAATAGGACTCGAACCTATGACCCCCTGCTTGTAAGGCAGGTGCTCTAACCAGCTGAGCTATGCCCCCAAAACCTTCTCTCAGATTGCCGCCCCCTGGCGACGTTCTTTATTTTACACGATTTGGCTCGATTTGTCAATACCCTTTTCAAAAGTTTTCTATTTTTTTCTGGCGGCTTCTGTCAGAGCCAGAAGCTCCTCTTTCGAGAAGTAATACTTGCGATTGCAATATTGGCAGACAGTTTCAACAAGCCCTTGTTCGTTCAACGGCAGCCCAGCCAATTCTCCTGCGCCCAACGTCAGCAAAGCTCTGGCAATACGTTCCTTACTGCAGTTACACACATAGTGCACCTGAAACTCATCCAGCTTCTCTACTTGAAAACCCGACAGCGCCGCCTGGCACATCTCTTCTGGGCCCAGACCCTTCGCTAACATAGTCGTAACGGATTCTAATCTGGAGATATTGACTTCCAGACGGTCTAAAGCCTTATCATCCGCCCCAGGCAAAGCCTGAATCAATAGTCCGCCTGCCAGCAAAGTGCGGCCCTCTTCCCTGTCAACCAGTACACCAAGTGCACAGACTGTAGGAATCTGCTCACTGGTTGCATAATAACTGGTTAAATCCTCGGCAATTTCTCCACTGACCAGTTCCACCTGCCCGGAATAAGGCTCGCCAGAGCCAAAGTCCCGAATCACGGCAAGCCGACCATGTGCGCCCACAGCGCCGCTTACGTCCAGCTTACCATTGGGTTTTGGAGGCAGCTCCACCTGCGGGTTATCTACAAAGCCGCGCACATTTCCCCGGCTATCCGCAAGAGCCAGCAAACCGCCGAGAGGACCATCTCCTGCTATTTTTAGTGTCAGCGTTGCCTGTTCCCCCTTCAGCATGGCACCCATCAGGGAAGCTCCTGTAAGGAGCCGACCCAAAGCGGCACAGGAGGTTTTGGTCAGTCCATGCAGACGCTGTGCAGTATAAACCAAGTCAGTAGAGTCAATCGCGGAAGCCATCAAGCTGCCGTCACTGGTAATTGTACGAATAATCCGGTCCATTTAGCACTCCTTCTCATTTCTTTTTCGCGGCAACTATCACGCGCTGACAGTCCGGACGGGGTGGCTCAAACTCCAACTCACCATAGATGTCAATCCTGTCAAATCCCGCTTCTCGAAGCCAATCCGTCACCAACTCCAAAGGATAAGCGAACTCAGAAAAATGCTCTCTGCTGCGCCGGTATAAAGAGCCTTCCCGGGCGAAAAAATCCAGCTGGATATCGACCCTTCCTCCGCTGGGCCAACAGCGATTCTGCCAAACACAGTACACCTGCTCCATATCATAGACAAAAGTATGATTGGCAAGAATTTTTTCGTGCTTATAAACTGTATTTAAGTCAAAGAGAAAGTACCCGTCAGATTCCAGAAAAAGGGCAACCCGTTGGAATGCCTGCCGAACCGCATCCTTCCCAGGCAGATGGTTGATACTGTCTAAAGAGCATACAACAGTACTGACAGTCCCATAAAGATCCAGGCCCTGCATGGTCTGCCGCAAAAATAGGATATCTGCGCCCGCATCAGCGGACTTTGCCCTGGCAAAGGAGAGCATCTCAGCCGAGGCGTCTACACCATAAATGTCAATGCCGCGTCGAAATAATTCTAAAGTAAGTGAGCCAGTACCGCAGGCCAAATCCAACATTAAGCCCGGAGAATGTCCCAGCCTGCCAAGCAATTCTAAACAATAGTCCGCCCGACGGGAATAATCCACGTTAGCAGTTAGACTATCATAGAACTGAGCAAAAACAGAATATCCAGCCATCTGAGCTATTCTTCCGTTGGGTGTATACCCATGCGCTCAAAGACCAAATTGTATCCATCGCTGCCATAATTCAAAGCCCGGGCAACCCGGCTGATAGTCGCTGTAGAGGCTCCAGTTTTGCCAACAATATCAGTATAAATATGTCTCTCCGTCAACATTTTTGCCACAACAATTCGCTGGGCCATCGCTTTCAGTTCTGGAACTGTACATAAATCCTCAAAAAAGCGATAGCATTCCTCTGTTGTCTCAAGGGTCAGAATCGCTTTGAAAAGGGAATCGAGATTTTCATCCTGCAGCTTCTCATTCATTGAAATTCCACTCCTATATCATGTTTGAAAGAACTGGACCCATTATACCAAAAAACGCAAAAAAAGTAAACACTTTACAAGTCATTTCTTATCAAATCTTGGTAAGTTTCCCCCCGGATTATCACACGTCCCTCTCCATTGCGCACCATCACACAAGCAGGGCGTGGATTGCGATTATAATTGGACGCCATGGAATAGTTGTAAGCACCAGTGGAAAGAACGGCCAAAATGTCCCCTTCCTCCGGAGTCTGTATCTTTGTGTGTTCTTGAATTAAATCGCCGCTCTCACAGCACTTTCCCGCAACTGTGGCGGTATACCCGGCAGGCTGATTCGCTTTATTGGCAATCAAGCAGGTGTAATCTGACTGATAGAGCGCATAACGGGGGTTCTCAAACATACCGCCGTCAATAGCAACATAGCTGCGAACGTCAGGAATTTCGCGAATCCCCCCAACTGTATAGAGGGTGATGCCAGCTTCACCTGCCACAGAGCGACCAGGCTCAATAAAAATCTTCGGCAAATCAAGCTGGAGCTCTGTGCATTTTTCATGTATCTTGATAGAAACAGCCTCCATATACTCTATATAGGGAATAAAATCGTCTGTTTCTTTATAATGGATGCCAAAACCACCGCCCAAATTCAGAAAATCTAAGGTTACCCCCAGCTCTGTTTTGATTTGAGACATCAGCCCAAGCATAACCTCCGCTGCATGAACAAATGGCTCCTTCTCCATAATTTGAGAACCAATATGGCAATGCAAACCCATTAACTTTATATGCTCCAATTCCAAGGCACGTTTGACGGCACAAAAGGCCTCTCCGCTGGCAAGGTCCAACCCAAATTTGGAATCAATTTGCCCTGTGCGGATAAATTCATGGGTATGTGCGTCTATACCAGGTTTTATACGCAGAGAGATGTGAACCACTTTACCTTTACAAGCAGCGACCCTTTCCAGCTTTTCCAGCTCAGAGAGGTTGTCCACCACAATGTCCCCTACATTGTTATCGACTGCCAACTCCAATTCCGGGATAGTCTTATTATTCCCCTGGAAATGAATATTCTGACCGGGAACGCCTGCCTGCAGTGCGGTAAAAAGCTCGCCGCCGGAAACGACCTCCAAATCAAGCCCCTCGCTCAATACAATGCGGCACATCTCCTTGCAGCAAAATGCTTTGCTTGCATAAATCGGCCGGCCGTTTCCATGATAAAACTTCTGAAATGAAGCCACATAGCTCCCACATACTCTGCGAATCTCATCCTCGCTCATCACATAAAGCGGTGTACCGTATTTTTTCGCCAAATCTATCGTATCACAACCGCTTATGGCCAAATGGCCCTGCTCATTTATGCTTAAACATGGAGAATAAATATGAACCATTCCCTTCCCAAATAAGGTTAAATTTCCAGGGCGTTGGTAATCAGAGCCCTCACTTCCTCTACCCCTAATCCTTTCGTAGATGAAAAGGGGAAAAACTTTACATCAAACTCATCAAAAATGCCATGCATCAGCTCTGTTTGGGCCTTAGTTTCTGTTTGGTTGAGTTTGTCGCACTTGGTACACACCGCTGCAAAAGGCAACCCGCTGGCAGAGAGAAAATCTAACATCTGCACATCATCCGCTGTTGGCTTATGACGCATATCTACAAGCTGAAGCACCAACGCGATAGGCCTATCCTGGGCGAAATAGCCGTTTACCAGCTTTCCCCAGCGTTCCTTCTCCCCCTTTGCCACCCGGGCATACCCATATCCAGGCAAATCCACAAACCGGCAGTTCGTCAATTTATAAAAATTGATGGTAGCTGTTTTACCTGGCGTGGCACTAGTTCGTGCCAAAGCCTTTCGATTTACCAGCTTATTCAATAAAGAAGATTTTCCAACATTTGACCGGCCAGAGAACACAATCTCCGGTAAACCGGCCTTTGGTAGCTGCTCCGCTGTACCTGCAGCTAATTCAAATTCAGCGTTTTGAAAATTCACTGGTATCTCCTTTGCTGAGGATGGCTGTCACAAGCATAGCCAGGCACTGGCTGAGAGGCTACCTCAGCCTGAATAATGGGAGCTTCCTGTGGCAAGGGCAACGGCATATACTGTAAAGCATATTCCAGCACAGTGTCGATTTTCTTTACCGGCACGAAACGGATATTCTCCTTTACAACCTGGTCCACGTCAGAGAGGTCTGGCAAATTTTCTGCAGGAATCAAAACTGTCTTAATTCCGTTTTTATAGGCAGCCATGGATTTTTCCTTCAGCCCACCAATAGGCAAAACTCTCCCCTGTAAAGTGATTTCACCTGTCATTGCTACGTCGTGGCGGACAGGTATCCCACAGAGTGCAGAAGTAATCGCCGTCGCCATAGCGGTTCCGGCCGAAGGACCATCCTTTGGCACCGCTCCTTCGGGGGCATGCACGTGAATATCACACTTTTCATAGAACTTAGGAGAAATTCCCAAACCGTTCACTCTGGTGCGGATACAAGTGATGGCAGCATTGGCAGATTCTTTCATCACGTCCCCCAAAGAGCCAGTCAGCTGAATCTTGCCTGTACCAGACATCACCGCAACTTCAATAGGCAGCAGCTCTCCCCCAACACTGGTCCATGCCAAACCATTGACTAGGCCCACAGTATCCTCTCTGGAAAGGTCATCTTTATTGTATTTACGAGCGCCTAAAAGTACCTCTAAATCCTCCGGCTTCACTGTAAAACTTTTGAACTCAGGGTCAGAGACAATCATTTTTGCTGCTTTGCGGCATATTGTGGCGATATTCCGCTCCAGAGTTCGAACCCCTGCCTCACGGGTATATCCGTCAATCAATGTTCGGAGCGCCGGTTTTGTAAATTTTAACTGAGAGGATTGAATCCCGTGTTTTTCCAGCTGTTTCTTTACTAAATGCTTGGCGGCAATATTCATCTTTTCATCCAGCGTATAACTGCCTAATTCTATGATATCCATACGGTCATAAAGAGGCCCTGGAATACGAGAGGCGTCATTTGCAGTGGTTATAAAAAGAACATTGCTTAAATCAAAGGGCAAGTCTATGTAGTGGTCTGTGAACTCCCCATTTTGCTCTGGATCCAGAACTTCGAGAAGTGCAGAAGACGGGTCCCCCTTGAAGTTTGAACCGAGCTTATCGATTTCATCCAGCAAGAGCAGCGGGTTATTGACTCCAGCCTGTTTTACCGCATTGATAATCCTGCCAGGCATGGAGCCCACATAGGTTTTCCTGTGCCCCATGATTTCCGCCTCATCACTGACGCCGCCCAAGGAAATCCGGACATATTTACGTCCGGTCGCCTGTGCGATTGATTTCGCAATAGAAGTTTTGCCTACACCAGGAGGGCCTACCAGACAGATAATCTGCCCGCTGGGCGCAGGAGCCAGGCTCCGTACCGCCAAAGTTTCAATAAAGCGCTCCTTAACCTTTTCCATGCCGTAGTGATCCCGGTCCAGTACTTTCCGTGCGCGCTTCAAATCCAGCTTCTCTTTCGAGGCCTTTTTCCAAGGCAGCTCCAAGCAGGTATCCAGATAGAGACGGATTACACTGGCCTCATGAGAGCCATAGGGCATGTGGAACAACTTGTCGCACTCCTTGAGGAGCTTTTCTTCACAGACTTCCTTCAGCCCCAGGCGTTTTACCTTGCTCCGCAGTTCATCAGCTTCTTGCTGGGGATTGTCATCCTCCCCCAATTCGCTGGTAATAGCCCGCAGCTGCTCCTTGAGAAAATACTCCCGCTGGTTTTCGTCAATCTGTGCCTGAGCTTTCTGATTGATTTCATTTTCAATCTCCAGGATTCGTATCTCCTCGGTGAGCACATCAATCAATTTCTGCATACGCCGTAAAGGACGCAGTTCGTCCAGAATGTACTGCTTCCGCTCAAAGTCGATGGAAATATTCGAGGCGATATAGTCTGCCAGACGCCCACAGTCTTTTTCCTGCAGCACACCCAAAAGCACATCCGGAGGCACATGCTTAAATAAACGCAAATACTCATCGAACTTCTCATGGATAATGCGAATCAGCGCTTCTGATTTTGAAGTTCTCTTATATGTGAGCATGGGGCATTTCAGTACATTGCCCAGTAAGTAAGGCTCTTCATGGAGCAGAGATTGAATCTCACCCCTGCACAGGCCCTCTACATGGAGTTTTGCACCTTCCTCAGAATGATGAAGCACCTGTTTGATTCGCGCGATGACTCCCATTTTATACAGGTCATCTCCCACAGGCTCCTTATCGCTCATATGCACCTGGGACACAAGAAAAATCAGCCTATCCTGGGCAATGGCCTCAGAGGCGGCCAACACGGACTTTTTCCGGGTAATGTCAAATTGCAGCATCATTCCCGGAAAGAAAACCAGTCCACGTACAGCCAACACAGGCAGGGTTAAATTTTCTTGATTGGTGATATTTTCATCTGTTAATTTTTGCATGATGTTCTCCTAAAACCAGCGAAAGACTGCATCCGATAATTGCAATCGGGGGCAGTCCTTCCATCTGTTTTGTTGTTATGAAGCCGAAGAATCTCTGCGTTCCCGGCGCTTTGGCGCAGTTATTCTGATTTTCATCGGCTTGCGTTCCTTGTTATAAATGATTTCAGGCCCAGCAGTTTTCTCCACCATCGCCTTTGTCACAATAACCTTTTCTACAGTATAGTCACTGGGCACCTGATACATGATAGGCATTAGCAAGTCCTCCAAAATGGAGCGCAATCCTCGAGCACCTGTTTTCCGCTCTAATGTCTTTTGTGCAACAGTAACCAAAGCATCTTCTGTAAACTCTAAGTCCACCCGATCCAAATCCAACAACTTTTGATATTGTTGAATGAGTGAGTTTTTCGGCTCCCGCAGAATCCGGACAAGTGCCTTTTCATTCAAGGCTTCCAAAGTGGTGATTACCGGAATGCGTCCAACCAACTCAGGAATCAGACCATATTTCACCAAATCATGTGGGGTCACATCGCGCATCCAGTCCTTTTCTTCCAGCTCACGCTTTCCATGAACCTCACCGCCAAAACCCAGGGAACTGGAAGCCACCCGTTTCTGCACGAGTTTTTCCAAACCATCAAAAGCACCGCCACAGATAAACAAAATATTGGAGGTGTCAATATTGATAGCCTCCTGCTGGGGATGCTTCCGGCCGCCCTTTGGCGGTACGCTGGCAGTGGTGCCTTCCAATATTTTCAGTAAGGCCTGCTGCACGCCCTCGCCGCTGACGTCCCGGGTGATGGACTGGTTTTCAGACTTACGGGAAATTTTATCAATCTCGTCAATATATATGATACCTCGCTCAGCACGGAAGATATCATAATCAGCTGCCTGAATCAGCCGCAGCAAAATGTTTTCTACATCATCGCCGACATAGCCCGCCTCGGTAAGAGTTGTAGCATCGGCAATCGCAAAAGGCACATCCAGCAGCTTTGCCAAGGTTTGGGCTAAATAGGTCTTTCCAACACCAGTTGGACCCAAAAGCATCACATTGCTTTTGGCGAGCTCCACCCCGCCGTCGCCGGAAAAATAGATGCGCTTGTAGTGGTTATAAACGGCCACAGACAACGCTATTTTCGCGTCATCCTGTCCCACAACATATTCATCCAGCTTTCGTTTTATCTCCATTGGCTTGGGCAACAGAAGGCCTGTATCAGGAACCGGAAGAGCAGCAGGCTGGGGGATTCGGTCCTCATCACTGATGATAGACATGCACAGCCGGACACAGGAATCACAAATATACACCCCGGAGCCAGCAATCAGCTGGCCGACCAGAGCCTGCGGCTTCCCGCAAAAGGAACAGGCAACTTCGTTATCATTCTTCAAAGCCATCCGTCAGCTTCCTTTCCTGATTATCTCTTCTCTATCACCTTGTCGACCAGGCCGTACTCCAGCGCCTCCTGGGCGGTCATAAAGTTATCCCGCTCAGTGTCCCGCTCAATAATTTCCAGAGACTGACCGGTACGCTCCGCCAAAATATGATTCAGCCTCTTCTTCGTACGCAGGATGTGATTGGCATGGATGCTGATGTCCGTTGCCTGACCTTGAGCGCCGCCGCTGGGCTGGTGAATCATAATCTCGCTATTTGGCAGAGCAAACCTTTTCCCCTTGGCGCCGGCAGCCAACAGGAATGCACCCATACTGGCTGCCATGCCAATACAAATGGTGGATACATCGCATTTGATATACTGCATGGTGTCATAGATGGCCATACCGTCAGTAATCACACCGCCAGGGCTGTTGATATAAAGAGCAATATCCTTTTCAGGATCCTGCCCTTCCAGGTACAGCAGCTGAGCCACGATTACGCCAGCGGAAGCGTTGTTCACTTCCTCATTCAGCATAACGATACGGTCATTCAGCAGACGGGAGAAAATATCGTAAGAGCGCTCACCTCTGCTGGTCTGTTCTACTACATAAGGCACTAAACTCATGTGTCAGAATGCTCCTTTCACAAGACGCTTGTTATTATGAAGTCAAACAATAAGTTTTATTCTGTTTCCAGGAAAATTAGCCCAATATTTTTCTAAATTATCCCTCGGACGCACTATCCTGAGGCTTGTCCTCTTCTGGTTTCTTGTCTATATAGACGGCATGCTCCTTAAGGAAGTCCATAGCTTTCTGATTAGCCACATCTTTGGCAATATCCTTTGCGCGGACAAGAGACTTCACATTCTCCAGCGGCACACCATAGGCATCCGCCAGCTTCTTGTACTCTTCCTCTGTCTCCTCTTCGGTGACTTCCAGATTTTCCAGCTCAGCAATCTTTGCCAGGCCCAACCGCACTCGAACCTGCTGGCCGGCACGCTCATGATACTGCTCCCGCAGGCTGTCAACTGTACCCTGCGTGTACTTCAAATAGGTTTCCAGATTCATGCCCTGGTCGCGCAGCTGCATATCAAAGGAGTTGATAATCTCATCAACCTCCCGCTCTACCATGATGTCGGGAATATCAGCCTGCACCTTTGCTACCACTGCCTGAATCAGCTGCTGCTCCACACTGGACTCAGAGGCCCGCTCCTTGCGGCGGCGAATCGTCTCCCCCAAATCCTTGCGGTACTCCTCCATGGTGTCAAATTCACTGACATCTTTGGCAAATTCATCATCCACCTCAGGCAGTTCCCGATGCTTAATCTCATGGAGCTTAATCTTGAAGGTGGCATCCTTACCCTTGAGTTCCTCTGCATGGTAATCTTCCGGGAATTTCACATTGACATCAAACTCGTCTCCCGTGCTATGGCCAACTACCTGCTCCTCAAATCCAGGGATAAACTGGCCAGAACCCAGAGTTAAATCAAAATTTTCAGCCTTGCCACCGTCAAACTGCTTACCGTCAGTATAACCGTCAAAATCAATTACAACAATATCCCCATCCTCAGCTGCACGGTCCTCCACTGTGATAACACGGGAATTGCGCTGGCGGATACGTTCCACCTCCGCGTTGATTTCCTCCTCAGTGGGCTCCACTGGTTCTTTGGTTACCTCAATCTCCCGATATCCTTCAATAGACGCCTCTGGCTGTACGGTAACTGTGAGCTTGGCCAGAATTCCAGTCTCTTTGCCGATTTCCTCAATATTGTAGCTGTTAACCCCCACAACTTCCAAACCGGACTGCTCAATAGCTGTGTTCATCATAGGGTTATACAAATGATCCACTGCGGCCTGATAGAAAACATCCTCACCATAGTACTTCTCTGCAAAAGCCCGAGGTGCCTTGCCTTTGCGGAAGCCGGGAATGTTCATCTTCTTGATTTCACGCTTGTACACATCATTGATTGCTTGGTTCAGCTCTTCGGGAGTGACCTCCAGCTCCAGCTCGTACTTGTTGGTCTCAACATTGTTGGAAGATTTCAGATTCATTTTTCTAATCCCTCTCAAATATAAACTTTGCTGTTTGGCGTCACCGCTTTGCCGGCTAGACCGAAAAACGTCGCTTTTTCACCATCCAGCCTATTATATCATATAGACGCCCAAGAATCTATACCTTTTTCGTAAATATTCCAAGGAAATTCTCGGGCTCCAGCCTTACTCCACCCGCTCTGGGCAGAAGCCAATATGGTCGCAAGAAATCAGGTGCATTTTAACACCCCTATACTCCCCGACCAGCGCCTTTTTTGCCGCACAGGAGCCATGTATATGGCCAAAGTAGCAGTCCGCCACGTGGTTGTCCGCCAGAATATCTAGCAGCTCCCTGCACTCCATCCTGCCATACACTGGAGGATAGTGCAAAAAAGCTGTAAGCTGCCCTCCAAGCGCCTTGGCCTCGTTCATAGAGGCTAACAGCCGCCCCGCTTCCCGGGCAACAATCTTCTTATCTTCATCTGTCTCCGAATTGTACAGCCATCCCCTGGTTCCGCACACGGCTCGTTCACCGATACGATAACCACAGTTGTGCAGAACTTGTATGGTATCAAACCCGTTGGCCGCAAGAAAATTGTCAATCTTATTCCGCGTGCTCCACCAATAGTCGTGGTTCCCCTTCATCAGCAGCTTTTTTCCTGGCAGGGAGTGGATGAACGCAAAATCCTTTTGACAGTCTTCCAGTTTCATTGCCCAGGAAATATCACCAGCAATTACAACTGTATCGTCAGGGGAAACGGTAGCATGCCAATTCGCCTCCAAACGCTGGACGTGGTCCTGCCAGCCTTGGAACACGTCCATTGGCTTGTCCGTGCCCAAGGAGAGGTGGAGGTCTGCAATCACAAATAGGGCCATATCAGGCTCCTCCGTGGATTCCCAGAGCCCGCAGGACATAGTCTGCTGCCTGGGCGTTGGCAATCGTTTCTGTAAAGCGGATTGGCTTGTCGCACAGCTGTTTCAGAGCTTTGGGCGCTTGTGTTCCGCTCAGTGATTCCAACCGGGATATGTTTTCATACTCGTCTGCGCCCATGACAGGCTCCAATGCGCCCAGTACATCCCCAACAAACTTATATGGGCTGGCAGTCGAGGCAATCATCGTGGGGGTATCACTGTCTCCTGTATCTTCAACATATTGCCGATACACATCCAGGGCCACAGCAGTGTGCGTGTCGCAGAGATACCCGGCCTTCTCCCAGGTATTTCGGACAGTCTGGGCAGTCCCAGTATTGTCGCAGGAACCGCCATAGAAAAGAGCACGCACCTTTTCATGGACCTCCCCACCAACATCATAGCAGCCCTCTGTGCTCAGCTGAGACATCCATCCAGCCAGCATCTGGCTGTTCTCACCAGAGAGAGCATATAGCAGACGCTCCAGATTGCTGGAAATCAAAATGTCCATAGAGGGAGATGTGGTGGCAAAGAATTCACGCCTGCGCTCGTAAACCCCAGTGCGGATAAAATCAGTCAGCACCCTGTTTGCGTTAGAAGCACAGATAAACTTTTGAATGGGCAGGCCCATCTCTCTCGCATAGTAGGATGCCAGAATATTTCCGAAATTGCCGGTAGGCACTGCTACATTAACAGTCTCTCCGAGGCGAATCCGCCCAGAGCGGCACAGTTCAAAATAGGCGTAGAAATAGTAAACAATCTGCGGCAGCAAACGGCCCCAATTGATGGAGTTGGCGCTGGAGAATATCATGCCGTTTTCCTCCAGCCGGCGCTGCATCCTGTTATCTGTAAAAATATTCTTTACTGCAGACTGAGCATCATCAAAGTTGCCTTCAATAGCACAGACAGAAACATTCTTACCCTCCTGGGTGGCCATTTGGCGCTTTTGCATGGGGCTTACTCCATCCTGAGGGTAAAACACAAGAACTCGAGTGCCTGGTACATCTCGAAATCCTTCTAAAGCGGCTTTCCCAGTGTCCCCAGAGGTTGCCACCAAAATAACAGCCTCCCGGCCGGGAGCAGATTTCTTTAGAGATGCCGTTAAGAAGTGTGGCAAAATTTGAAGTGCCATATCCTTAAAAGCGCAGGTAGGCCCATGCCACAGCTCCAAAAGGTGTCCATTCCCAGCTAAACTCGACAAGGAAGTCAGCTTTACAGGAGGAACACCAAATTTGTCAGCTGCATAGGCATTCTCAACACACATGGAAATCAATTCACTAGAAAAATCGCTCAAAAATAAGCCGAAAATTTCTTTTGCCAACCCATTATAGTCCAGTTTCGCCCACTGAGCCAGCTTTTGGCTTACATCCGGGAAACTCTCAGGGACAAAGAGGCCGCCTTCCTGGGAGATTCCCTGAGAGATTACCTGGGACGCTGAAAACCGGAGCTGAGAATCTCTCGTGCTTTTGTACGTCATCCGCATCACCCTATCACTTCAATTTACTGCCATAACTATACATCAAATCGCAGCATATGTCAAAGCAAATTTTCCTGATGAAAAAAGTCATCAGCATTACGAAAAAATATCTTATCTGTTATCTCTTGACCGAAGCCATTATTTCGAAAGCACTCATACAGTGCTGGAATCTCCTGTATCCCTGACAAAGGGAAATCCTCCGGCGCACTGCCATCCCAGTCAGAGCCAATGGCCAGAGCATTTTCGCCGCCTAAATTCAAAAAGTGTTCCGCATGGCGGAGAATATCATCGCTGGATGCTTGCTCCGGCTTATCCCGCAAAAAGAAACTGACAAGGTTTAAGCCTACCAGCCCGCCGGAATCTCGAATCGCCTTGAATTGTTCATCTGTCAAATTTCTCGGATGGTCACAGAGAGATTTGGCATTGGAGTGGCTGGCTACCACAGGCTGGGCAGCTATTTTTATCACGTCCCAAAAGAGCTCGGGACTGGCATGGGAAACATCCGCAATAATACCGCTTCGCTCCATCTCTTTTACAGCTTGCTTCCCAAACGTTGTTAAACCCGTGAGTCCAGGTGCACGAGCGCCCCGTCCTAACTCATTTTCACCGTTCCACGTCAAGGTGCACAGCTTTACGCCAGATTCCGCCAAAGTTCTAACTTTCTCCAAGTTCCCCCCCAAGACAGAAGCGTTTTCAACCGTCAAAATAGCGCAATGCTTCTTTTCAGAACAAGAGTCCACTCTCTCAGCCGGTGTGGTACAAGGGCGCGCTAACTCTTTAACTTGTTCCAGCTCATTATAAAAGCGCTGGGTAACCTGCTGGAAACGCTGAAACGCCTTTTCTCCCCGAAGTTCATCAGGTATCCAAACAGCATAGCACTGAGCGTAGGCTTCAAACCTGTCTGCCCGGTCAAGTCCCACCTGTAGTGTGTTCGTCTTGAGAGACAGATTTCTATGCCAGCACTCAGTAATTGTATCGCAGTGCAAATCAAAATATCGCATATCCGCACCCCTTTTCACTCCCCAAAGGCATTGGGAAAATATTGCAAGCCCAATATCTCACCATGCGCTACTGTCACGGCAGACACATCGAAGCGAGGCTGTAAAGCGCTTGAGCTTTTCAACAAGTATGTCTGAGCTGTCAATAGGATTTTCCTCTGCTTTTCTCTTGTAACAGCTTCCAAAGGTGACACCATGGCCCCACTCCGGCGAGTTTTGACCTCTACAAACACAATATACTCATGGTTCTCCGCAATAATGTCGATTTCCCCATAGCGGGAGCGGTAATTTCTTGCTTTAACTATATATCCCTGGGTCTCCAGCCACTGAGCAGTATATTCCTCGCCCGCTTTCCCAAATTGGTTGGACATTGTTTCCCTCCGCAAAGCACAGCCCTTGCAATTTGTCTCACTTCTCTGCTATATTCTTCAAAAAGCTCCGCCGGTGCACCGACAAAATACCGTATTGCTTGATTGCCGCATAATGAGATTTTGTCCCGTACCCTTTATGCTGCGCAAATCCATACTGAGGATACTTCACATCCAGTTCCCGCAAAAGACGGTCTCGAGCAACCTTTGCCAAAATGGAAGCAGCCGCTATGCTGGCACACTTCCCATCCCCTTTTACAATAGCTTTACCTGGTATGCTCAAAAGCGGCATTCTGTTTCCATCCACCAATGCGTAGTCAGCCGGAGGATTCAAATTATCCACAGCCCGGCGCATGGCAAGAAATGTTGCCTGGAGGATGTTAATCTCATCGATTTCCGCCTCACTAGCCCAGCCAATCCCAAACGAAACAGCTTGTAAAGTGATTGAACCATACAGTTCCTCTCTCCTTTTTTCGCTGAGCTTTTTGGAATCGTTCAATCCATCCAGTTGAAAATCAGGAGGCAAAATTACCGCAGCCGCACACACTGGGCCAGCCAACGGTCCTCGCCCAGCTTCGTCAATTCCACAAACAGCTGTATACCCCTGTTCAGCTGCTTCCCGCTCATAGTCTTGGTTCATACTGCCCACTCCAATGTAATCGCACCCAGTTTCCCGCCTCGGAACTCGTCTAAAACTGTGATGGCTGCCCGCTCTGTATCAATTTCCCCACCAGAAATGAGCATCCCACGTTTTTTGCCTACCATGGCTAACAGCTCATGCCCTGGTAGAGGCTCGGCAGGCAAAGTCAGCTTATATCTTGTGGAAACTGCCTGAGGATATAAATCCCAGAGCAGCTCCAGCAACCGTCCAGCGAGGCCTTCCATATCCAGTATTTCATCTTTTACAGCACCTGTAAAGGCCAAATGCTCCCCAACTGCAGGGTCTTCAAATTTTGGCCAGAGTACACCGGGAGTATCCAGAAGTTCAAAGCCTTTTCCCACTGTAAACCAACGGTTCTGCCTAGTAACGCCTGGCTTGTCCCGGACCTCCGCTTTACCAGCGCTTCCCCCGGTAATCATGCGATTGATAATAGAGGATTTGCCAACATTCGGCACTCCCAGCACCATCACACGGATAGGCCGGCCAATCATGCCCTTCTTCTCCCAGCTGGCACGCTGTTCGCTTAATTCCTGACGGATGGCAGAATAAAGCGCGGGCAGGCCTTTTCCAGTTTTGCTCTCCACTGGGATTGCAGTTAATCCCTTTTCTTTATAGCTAGTAATCCAACGAGCTGTTTGTGATGAATCCGCCAAGTCACATTTATTTAGCACAATAACGCGAGGCTTGTTTTGGATAATTTCCCGCAAAACAGGGTTTGAACTGCTCTGCGGAACTCTGGCATCCAGAAGCTCCATCACAATATCTACCAGTTTCAAATCTTCTTTTATCTTCCGCCTTGTCTTGGCCATATGACCAGGGAACCACTGTACTGACATGACCTCTGACATAGTATGAACTCCTATTCTGTTCTGCAATTCCGATATCTTGACCTACTTCACCATAGAAAATGGGTATAGATTCAGGATAACCCGGCCCAAAATATTTCTTCTATCCACCATCCCTACATCTGCATAACGGCTGTCTGTAGAGTGGGCCCGATTATCGCCCAGCACAAACACACAGCCTTCCGGCACTTGCTGAGGAAAGCTCATCACCTCGCCGGAATACTCTGGCACAAAAGTGATGCCATTTTCAATCTGGAATTCATCCCCCTTGACAGGTACACCGTCCACAGTGAGCTCCCCCAGCTCTGGGTCAAAGTCCACCCACTGGCCTTCTGTAGCAACCACACGCTTAATGATGGTGTCCTCCAGAGCATGCACGATAATAACCACGTCGCCCTTTTTTGCCTGGCCTGCCAAGGAGGTTACCACAACCCGATTCCCATCGAAATAGGTAGGCTCCATTGAGATGCCTTCCACTGTGATGATTCGGGCGAAAAAAGTAAAGCAAAGCGTGACAGCCACAAAGGCAACAATAATGGTCTCCATCCACTCAAGAAACCATACCTTAAACGGCCGTCTCTGTCCTTCGGGCTCCATTTTCGCTGTCACTTCATTATCCATGGTGAGTCTCTCCTTCCACTTATGATAGGACGCCGTATCTCAAAAGCGGCCTCCCAGATATTTGGGATATAGAAAAAGGGACAAAATGTCCCTTCCTCCAATGTGTTCAATTGTCTTACTTAATCTGCTCCTTAACCTTAGCGGCCTTACCCACACGGTTGCGCAGATAATAGAGCTTAGCCCGGCGCACACGGCCATGACGTACCACCCGGACAGCTTTCACATTGGGAGAATGCAGAGGGAACACCCGCTCAACTCCAACGCCATAAGAGACGCGGCGCACAGTAAAGGTCTCGCTGACACCGCTGCCCTTGCGGGCGATTACAGTGCCCTCGAACTGCTGGATTCTCTCACGCTCACCCTCGCGGATATTCACGTCAATCCGCACAGTATCACCGATGTTGAACTGGGGAGCCTCTGTCTTCAGAGAGTCCTGGGAAATAAGTTTGATTGCGTCCATTTGATATTCCTCCAATACAATTTTTCAGACATTCTTGCCAAAGAATTGGCAGCGGACTGTCCGCTTCCGCGCAAAACACGCTGTGAACCCCACGGGCAAGCCTCTTATGAGAAAACCCGCGGACTTTCAAATGCTCCAACATTATACCACAACTTGTAGAGAAACGCAAGGAAAATTTACCGCATATCGGAAAAATCTTTTGTGAGCAGACGTTTCCTTCGGATTTCAGCGTATGGCTCAAAACCGCGCAATGATTTCAGGGCATCTAACAGCAAACCCGGATTCACACTGCCGCTATTGCTGCACGGAAGCCGGCCAGTTAAAACCAGCGCCCCCTGCTCCACTTGCTGGACAAACTCTGAAAAATAGGGTTTAATATCAAAGGGCTTGTCCCCCTTTTTTCCATGCTTCATAACCTGGACGGTATCTGAATCCAGCATAGAGGTGATTTCTTCTGCTAACCCCTGAGGTTCCGCTGTCTCAAACCGCAGCTCATACTCACCATACGCAATCTCGTCAAATTCCATCTGCGGCCTGGTTATCTGCAGAACAGCAATGTCCTCCGGCAGGAATTTGGACAGATTTTGCGCCGCCTGTTCCAAATCAATCTCTTCTGTCAACCGAATGTCCATACACTCCCGCTCCCCGCTGACGCCCAGGGACAGAGGCATAGCAAAGGTCATATAAATGCGCGGGTTGAATCCCTGCGTGTACCACACAGGGATACCAGAGAGCTTGATTGCCCGGGCCATACAGCGGGTCAAATTCAAATGAGAGATATACTTGACTGCCCCAGTCTTGCTAAACCAAATCCTTACGTTTATCAACGCATATCCCTCCTTTGTAGCAAGATGCCCCGCACCCTGAGCAAATTTCACGGCAGTTAGGCGTTGTCTGGGCAGCATAAGCCCGCCTGCACTCCTCTAATAAGAAGTCTTTGCGAATGCCATAATCCAGGTGGTCCCAGGGGAATACCTCCTCAAAATCCCGCACACGATTGGCATAGAAAGCAGGATCCAATCCACAGGCCTGGAAAGCCTCCATCCAACGCTCAAAATCAAAGCAATCATCCCAGCCATCAAAACGCAGTCCAAACTCTGTTGCTTTCTCTAACACAGAGCACAGACGGCGATCTCCCCGGGCGAAAACAGCCTCTAAAAAGCTCGTCTGGGCGCCATGGTAGCTTACGCTGACCCGCTTGCTTCGATGGGCCGTCTTCAAGGCCTGCTGTTTTTCGTGCAGAACTTCCATCGTGTCCTGTCCAAACCACTGAAAGGGTGTAAAAGGTTTCGGTACGAATGCCGCCGCGCTGAGAGAGACCTCCACCGCTTTTCCACGAGGTTTCTCTTTGTTTTGAAAGAACACATCCACCACCTGATTGCCCAGCTCAACAATGGCTTCCACATCCTCCATGGTCTCAGTAGGCAGTCCAATCATAAAGTACAGCTTAATCCGTGTCCACCCCTCGCTGAATGCGGTGTTGACTGTGCGCATCAACTCCTCTTGGGTTACATTTTTATTGATGACATCCCGCATACGCTGGGAGCCCGCCTCAGGAGCAAAGGTCAAACCGCTTTTGCGCACAGAGTTTACCCGGGCCATAAGCTCCGGCGAGAAATTATCCACCCGTAGCGACGGCAAAGAAAGGCTGACTTTTTCCTTCTCCGTCCAACGGTGGAGATGGTCCAGAAGCTCTAAAAGGCAGCTGTAATCACTCGTGCTCAATGAAGACAAGGATATTTCATCATACCCACTTGAAGCGCATAATGCCTGGCACTGCCGGTCGATAGTCTCTATCGACTTCTCACGGAAAGGCCTGTAAAGGAATCCAGCTTGACAAAAGCGGCAGCCTCGGATACAGCCCCGCAAAACCTCTACCGAGACACGGTCGTGCACCACATCAATCAAAGGCACTGGGAAGCTCTCTGGGAAATAGGCGGTATCCATGTTATTGACTACGCGCTTGCGAACGGTGGCCGGTGCCCCCTCTTTTGCTGTATACCGCCTTACAGTTCCGTCACCGTTATATTCCACATCGTAGAGGGATGGGACATATACGCCCTCAATCTGAGCAGCTCTGCGTAAAAACTCTTGTTTTCCAGTGCCTTCCTTTTTGCACTGCCTGTAAAGCTCCATCACTTCCGGGTCGACTTCTTCACCGTCGCCCAAGAAGAATAAGTCAAAAAAGTCGGCCAAAGGCTCTGGATTACAGGCACAAGGACCACCCGCAACCACAATATGAAACAACTCCGGCCGGTCTGCACTTCGCAGAGGAATACCCGACAGCTTCAGCATGTTAAGAATATTGGTGTAACTCAATTCATATTGGAGAGTAAACCCTATAAAATCAAAATCCTTTACAGGGTCTCCACTCTCTAAAGCATACAGAGGAATATGATTCTCTGTCATGTGCTGCTCCATGTCTATCCAAGGGGCAAACACCCGCTCACACCAAAAATATGGTACCTGATTAAAGGCGCCATATAGAATTTTTATCCCCAGATGGGACATCCCTATCTCGTAGATGTCCGGAAAACAAAACGCAAACCGGACTTCCACGTCTTTCTTCTCTTTTACCACCGAATGGGGCTCCCCGCCCACATAGCGGCCAGGTTTCTGCACCTTCAGCAGGTACTTTTCAATTTCCTTTGGATACATTTTCATCCCTTTTTCACTTGTTTTTGCATATTATACTCCATTTGCCGCTATTTTGCAAGTGTACATCCCTGGTTTCTTGTGATTTATGGCTGAGTATAGTCCCATCCAAACACCAGATATAGCATCAAATACATACTCATTAATAAAAGTGTGTAATTATACTTGGTATGGAGCAAAAGTAAAAAACCCAGTACCGCGAGAGGAAACAGCAGCACAACCGAAACACCCCGACTGATTCGCTCTGCTTCCTGTTCTCCCGCCATGCGGCGGAGAAAATACCGCAAGGCGAGTCCACCATCCAAAGGCTCGACAGGCAGGCTGTGGACTAGCGCAAGGGCTAAACTGACGTTGGCAAAGGATGTGTTTTCACAGCCAAGAAATATGGAAGCCCCCCAGCAGAGCCAATTAGATGCAGGTCCTGCCAACGAGACCACTGCCTGCCCTGTGTCTGACAAGGAAGACTCCTTGTCAGACATAACTCTCAGTCCTAGCGCAGATAAGCTGGCTTCGGACACTTTGTCACCCAAGAGAACCATCGCCGCCAGGTGCGATGTTTCATGTACCACCACAGCACCTAAGCATGACGCGCCGCTGCCTATGCCAGTAAAGATGCAGCAAAAGGCAAGCAGCGCGAAACAGGAAAAGTGGAGCCGTATCCGACATATTCCTACTCTGAATGTCAGCATAGCTATCTCACAGCATCTGTGGAGGCGTGCCCTCCATCTGGATAGGCGATGGCGTGGGCGTGGGTTCGGGTGTAGGAGCTGTGCTTGGCTCCGGCGCAGGATTTTTCAGCTGTGGCAGCTCAATCTCCTGTGCCATCTCCTGATTGTACCAGTCAGTAATCTCCTGATATCTTTCTTTATCTGTAAATTTGAAAAATAGCAGTGCCACTAAGGCAAGCGCACAGATTACTGCCTGCAGAATAGGCACGCCTCCCCCGCCCTGCCTTTCCTCTGGTTCGTCCCAGTATTCCTCATGCTCTTCCTGGTCCTCTTCCTCCTGGCCCAGGCTCTCAATCTCCCGCAGCTTCTCTTGCTCCTGCATCACAGTATAATACAAATCAGGCCGCTGCAGCCGTCGTTGATGATGCGTTCAATGGTCTCCCGCACTTTCTCCCGGGCATCTGTGGGCATTCGGTACAGCTTGTTGTGCATTCCTTCGTTAACCAGAGAGTGCAGAGATTTGCCGAAAATGTTGGATTCCCATATTTTCACAGGATTCTCCTCAAACTCCTTTAACAGATAGAGGACCAGTTCTTCCGATTGCTGCTCTGAGCCAACAATGGGAGTAATCTCCGTGTTAATCTGCGTACGGAGCATATGGATAGAAGGTGCGGTAGCTTTCAGGCGAATTCCGTACTTGCCGTTCTGCTTGAGAATTTGCGGCTCCTCTAGGGTGAGCTCCTCCACGTCTGGCATGACAATTCCATAGCCGGTTTCCAGTACATCGTCATAGGCCTGACGAAGCTTTTGGAATGTTCTCTTTATCTGAGTCATCTCAATCAGCTGGGACAGGAGCTCTGATTCGCTCTTGATTTCCAATTCTGTCTTCTCGCTGAGTATCTTATAGAACAAAGACTGGTCAAAGATTAGCTCCGCATGGGCGCAGCCGCTCCCTAAATCAATCTGACGCACATTCATGCCCTGGATGGACTCACAGGTTCGGACACTTTCCAGCATCCCCCGCACTTCCCGCATGCGTGAGATTCGGCAGCAGGCCTCAATTGCAGTAAAGACAGAGGAGTACAGCCAGTGCTCCGGGCCCAAAGAGGCCACCCATCCAGGGACAGCCAGCTCTACCTCCCGCACTGGAAACTGATACAGCAGGCTGGCAATGATTTCTTTGATTCCCTGCTCTGTAATGTCAATACAATTTACTGGGAGGACCGGCACACTGTACTTTTCGGACAGCCGGCCTGCCAGCGCCTTGGCCTCCGGCTCGCTGGGAGAGACACAGTTCAGCAGCATGACAAAGGGACGATTGGTCTGGTTCAGCTCGTCAATCACTCTCTCCTCAGCCTCTTCATATTCCTCTCTGGGAATATCGCTGATGCTCCCATCAGTGGTAATCACCAGACCAATGGTAGAATGCTCTGTGATGACTTTCTTCGTGCCGATTTCCGCTGCCATGTTGAAGGGAATCGGCTCGTCGAACCAGGGAGTCCGTACCATACGGGGCTGGTCTTCCTCTATGTAGCCGATTGCGCTGGGCACAATATAGCCCACACAGTCAATCATGCGCACATTGAACATAGCATCACTGTCAATCTGAACAGACACAGCCTGCTCAGGAATGAACTTGGGCTCTGTGGTCATAATTGTGCGGCCGGCCGCAGACTGGGGAAGCTCATCCACAGCCCGCTCTCGCTGCAGACCGTCGGGAATGTTGGGAATCACCACTGTATCCATAAACTTCTTGATAAAGGTCGACTTGCCCGTGCGTACAGGCCCTACCACACCAATGTAAATCTCGCCGTTCGTGCGGTCCTGAATATCTTTATATACGTTGAAATCTTCCATGCTCACACTCTCATTCCTTTCTGGGCAGGGAAAGGGTATTTCCCCTTTTAGCGGTTGCAGATAATAATTGGCCTGGCCTCGGGAACAACATCGTCAAACAACTCGTTTTGGGTACGAATATCTGTCAGCATCGCCCTGTGGCTTTTCGCGATGTCCCACAGCTTTTCACCAGCAGAGGCGTAGTAAATCAGAAATCTGGGCTTGCCCTCATAGTCCTTGGCATTCTCCTCCATTCCGGCAGAGGTCAGGTATTTCACCTGCTCCATGCTCATCAGCGTCGAGCTCACTGAGGTCTCTACAGACACCTCAACTGTGGTCTTATCTGCAATTCGATATTCCCACAAGTCCGTATGCCAGGTGGTATCAGCCCGTTTTGCCTGCTGGTTCTCCATCTCGACAGTGAAGCTGTGGTCAAACTGCTTTTCCATGTACAGAATGCGTCCCTGGCCATTTACATAGAGCATACACACTGTATATTTTACTCTGTAGCTCAGTTTGGCTTTCTCACAGACAGACTGCACTGTGTCCTGCTCACACCAGACATCCAGAATCTTTTGAATCTCACCGTCAGAGACAGAAAGTGTGCATTTCTTTTTCAACACTTCGGTTGAAACTCCATGGAGCTTGGTAAACACACTCTGCGCATAGCGCAGCTCCAAAGGACTTCGGACAGAATAGGCGTCATTGATAATCTCTACCTCACAGGGTTTATAGAGGAAAGCCATCAGGAAGACCTTTACCACCACGCTGACGCCGGTGTACTCCCCCACATCGTCCTCTCTGGGCTGGATACTGCTCTCGCCGGTAATAATACGCAAATCGCAGATGCAGTTCTCGTCTGCCCCGGCACAGTCAATCACCTGGCTGAAATCAATAGATGAGGACAGCTTCTCCACACTGCCCGCGTCTACCGCTGAGGTATAGAGGAAGGATACGTCAGCGCTGCCGTTTACTGTCAGCCGTTCCTCTGACAGCCTGCTCTCAATCACCCGGCAAGATATCTCTCTGCGCAGGATGGACTCAATGGGCGGTTTCCCATTTTTGACTGGCAGGGTGTCCTCAATCGTAAACTGATGGCACACTGCGTTCACCGCCTGGTGAGCCTCAAAGCTTTCCCCCCGTTTCTCAATGGATTCATCCTCCAGGCTGCAGGTAATCAGCTCCTTTTTCTGTACCACAGCCAGGATTTGCAGTGCCACTGCGGCATGAAGGTCCAGCCGGCGGGCACTGACCGCCCGGCAGGTCATATGAGCCATGGAAGCCTGCACACAGGCTACAGCCTTTTCCTCCACCATTTTCAGTTTGACAGAGGCTGTAAAATCTTTTGTGAACTCGCAGCAGCGAACGGAATCTCCCTTACCGTCCAGGTAGAGCACCCGAATGTCGCACACACCGTCACAGGTCAAGGTGTCTCCTGTAATCATATAGGATGTGACCTCTGGGATTGCCCGGCACTTCAGTATTTTCTGGATGTCCGGGCAGTAGTCTGGAAGGTTGTATTCGGCGTCTATCGGCGTCTCATATCGGCCGTCAAAAACGGGGTCGAAATACTCATAGGGCGCGGTCTTAATCTGGGCCTGCATACAGCATCCTCTCCTTTATCTGTCTTTCAGCGGCTCCCCGCAGCTCGGCCGGGTGCGCGGTGCCTTTACCCAATATGTATGCAGCCCTGAATAAAATATGCGGACTTCCCATAAAAGGAAAAACCGCCGGACAGAAAGCCCCGTCCGGCGGTTGATAAGTACGATTTATACTTCTTCTACTTTGCGGATACCATAGAGCTTTCGAAGAAGAAAGCCCCAAAATCCTTTTCTTTTCTCCAGGATGACAACCTTCATGCTAAAACCCCCGCTTCAATTCCGTAATAACGAGACCCCCAGGGCAACCAAGATTACCGCTGACAGAAACAGGGCGAAGCCCATAGGGCAAAAGCAAGAGATGGTCACTCCCAAGCCGAAGCATACAATGCACATATTGCGGCAGTCCCGCTCCCGAAAACAAGTGCACCGAAGTTTGCGCTTTCCCAAGGCGGCTCACCTCCCCACTGAAAGACTCGTTACTACCAGTATACACAGCGGGGAAAAAAGTGTTACTGAATCACTGCCACCAGAGCTGAGCCATTATGTACCCGAACCTCTGCCGGATCCTCTGATATCAGATTGCTGATTCCCATAGGGAAACCGCCACAGGTGAGCTGCTCATGGTTTAAGGGATATTTCAGGCCAGAATAGCTCACTGTGCAGGCAGAGCCATTATAGGGAAACACAGAGACCGTGGCGCCCACCATGCCGGTTATTTTCAGTCGCTCGTCCTGCAGAAGGAAAATTTTTGTGTTCTTATCTGCCAGAATCCCCTGCCCGCCATGCTCCCGAATATATTGCAGAACCTCAAGATTCGCCAAGCTGTGGTCAAAGCGCTCTCCGCCCAGGCAGCCCAGCAACAGAAAACTGCGGAACCCCATGCTGAATCCTTTCAGCACCGCGAACATAGTGTCCGTTACATCCTTTTCTACTGGCAGGGTAAGGCATTTTACCTTGCCGGCAGGGGGCTCTTTAGCAGAGTCAAAATCGCCTACAATCAAATCTGGGGAAATCCCTGCTTTTACGGCAGTTTCATACCCCGCGTCGGCGCAGATTACATAATAATGCCGTGGGTCAAACTCTTTGAAGACACGCCGGTCCACTGGCGCGGCCCCAATAATCATACAAGCTAGTTTTTCTGCTCCCATTGCTTTACACCCTTTATTTCTTGATACATCGCCGCATAGCTCTCAAAACGAGAGCGGGCGATTTTTCCCTCTTTCACTGCCCGCAGAACGGCACAGCCCTTCTCGCAGGTGTGGGAACAGGAGGCAAACCGGCAGTCTCCGGCAAACGCATCCATTTCCCGAAACCCATGCACCAGCTGTCCCTTATCTGTCAGCTGGTATCTTTCCATATCAAAGGTGGAAAATCCGGGCGTATCCGCCACATATCCACCGTCCTCCAGCCGGAAGAACTCCACCTGCCTGGTAGTATGCCTTCCTCTGCCCAACTTTTGGCTGATTTCCCCTGTCTCCAACCGGAAACCTGGAAACGCCAAATTCAGCAGCGTGGATTTTCCTACGCCAGAGTTTCCCACAAAGGCCGACACAAAGCCTGCCGCCAGCGCTCGGACTGTCTCCGCCCCCCTGCCGGTTATGGCTGATACTGCACAGCAGTCGATTCCGGTCAGGCGGTACACCTCCAGCAACGGGGCCGGGTCACCCAAATCAGCCTTGGTAAATACCACCACTGGCCGGATTCCCCTAAGCTCCGCAACAGCTACAGCCTTGTCAATCAATGCCGTATTCACGGCAGGCTCCACCACAGATGCTACCACAAACAACTGCTCCAAGTTTGCGATGGGCGGACGAATCAGGTGATTCTTTCTCGGCAGAATTTCTGTCAGCGCGCCAGTACCGTCCAACTCTACAGAGATTCTTACCAAATCTCCCGCGCACGGGGACACTTTCTCCTTGCGAAAGCGCCCCCGTGCCCGGCAAGTGACCAGCCCTTCTTTAGTCTCCACTGTATAGAAGCCGCCCACACATTTTATCACAAAGCCTTCTCGCTCCATATACCCCGCTTACTCCCCAGAAGGCTGAATGCCTCCGCCAGTTCCGTCCTCGCTGCCGCTGTTTTCGCCTTCTTCCGGCTCGTCGTTGCCAGAAGAGGGCGGGACAAATTCAAAGGTCTCTGTTACAGTTGCCTCCTGCGTGTCATAGTTAAAGGTGATATACATATAATCCTGGTCATTCAGCTGAACCACTATATTCTCCAGCCCGGACTTTCCGGAGAAGGAGAGGGTATATCCTCCTGAATAGGCAGGGTTTACAGTCTGCTGGTCTACCACTGTCCCGTTGCGGTACACTTTCAGGGAGACATCCATGTTGACAGAGCCAGGCAAATCAATATGCTTTGTTATGGTCTTCACAGCCCCCTTACCGGAACTCACGATAATGTCTACAGTTGCCCCCTCAGAGACCTCTGAGCCAGGCGCGGGATTGGTGCTGACTACCATATCTTTCTCCAAGGTGCTGTTATCATCTGTGAGCACATTACCAACTGTCAGCTTATGCTCTTCCAGCAGGCTTCTGACCTCATAGAGAGGCTTGCCCTCCAGACCTTCCGGAACTCTGACCTTTTTGGTCGCAGGGCCTGTGCTCACCTTCAAGATGATAGTACTTCCAATGTCAACCATCGTGTTTTCCGGGGGATTGGTGGAGACCACATTACCCACTTTAATTTCATCATCCGCCACGTTTTCTGTCTTATACTTTAAGCCAGACTCTTTCAGCAGCGCAATGGCATCTGCCTGGGTGTAGTCCTTCACATAGGGAACGGCAACCTGCTCTATCTTGCCGTTCACCTGCAGCACTACCTCAGAGCCCTTCTTCACCAAAATCCCGTGGTTGGGAGTCTGCCCCATAATCTGTCCGGCAGGTAAATCCGGGTCATTGCCTTCTGTACGTGTAAACTTAAAGTGCTCGTTATATTCCGCGTTGGCCAGCACTTCATCATAATTCATACCCACAAAATTTGGCAGCTTGAATTGCTCGTCCTCCTCTGGGGTGAGCAGAGTATCCCAGTTTCTTAACAGCCACACAGCACCCACAGCCAAGCCTACAATGATAATTGCTGCAATTACACCCTTGACCACCATTGCGCCCTTTGCGCCCCGGTTGGCACGGACATACTCCTCTTCATACTCATAGCTGTCGTCATAGCTGGGCTTGAAGCGGCTGGAATCATAGGAATTGATATTCTGGGCGGCGTCATAGTTTGAGGCACGGATGGGCTGGATTTCATAGTGGAACACCATACCGGGATTGCGGCGGAAACGGTCGATGTCATCCAGCATCTCCCCAGCTGACTGGAACCGGTCTACCGGGTTTTTCTCCATTGCCTTCATGGTAATCTGCTCTAAGCCTCTGGGCAGGTTCGGATTTAACTCTCTGGGCATAGTGGGCTTTGCCTGCAGCTGCATCAGTGCCACAGACACAGCATTGTCCGCCACAAAGGGCAGACGCCCGGTAATCATCTCATAGAGCATCACACCCACAGAGTAGATGTCTGCCTTGTTTGTGATATAGTCACCCCGGGCCTGTTCCGGCGCAATATAGTGCACAGAGCCAATGGCCTTATCTGTCATAGTCTGAGTCTCGCTTTGAGAGAACCGGGCAATGCCAAAGTCTGTCACCTTAATTGTACCGTTTTGCAGCAGCATCACATTCTGGGGCTTGATGTCCCGGTGAATGATGCCTTTCTCGTGGGCATGCTCCAGTGCCATCAAAATCTGAATGGTAAAATGCAGAGCCTCATCCCAGCGAATCGCCCCTTCCTGCTCAATATACTGCTTTAGAGTGATGCCGTCAATATACTCCATCACAATATACTGAAGCCTGTCACCAAAGCTCACATCATAGACCTCGACAATGTTGGGATGGGACAGCAAGGTGATTGCCTTTGCCTCATTACGGAACCGGCGCAGGAAATCGCTGTTGTCAGAGAACTCCTCTTTCAATATTTTTATGGCGACCCAACGGTCCTCTACCCTGTCATAGGCGCGGTATACATAGGCCATACCGCCCACACCTATCAGGTTGTGTATCTCATATTTTCCGTCCAGTCGTTTGCCAATATACTTATCCATACGCTTTTCGCCCTCAGCTTTCTATCAGGTATTATTGACCACAGCGATGGTAATATTATCCGCTCCGCCGCTGTTTATCGCGTATTGAAGCAGCTGGCCTGCCAAGGCCTCCCCTTCATGGCTGTAACGCTCCATATATTCCTCTAAGAGGCTGTCTTCCATATATCCAGTCAGTCCATCTGTACAGGCCAAGGCCTGGTCACCAGCGTGAAAGTCCCACACAGAGTAATCGACAGACACCATATCATGCACACCCAGCACGCGGGTAATTATGTTCCGGCGGGGGTGGGTCCGCGCCTGCTCCTTGGTGATTTGCCCAAAATTCACCAAATCCTGCACATAGGAATGGTCCATGGTAATCTGGGTCAGGCCCCCGCTGTTTTTTAGATAAGCCCGGCTGTCACCCACATGGGCTACATGCAGCCGTCCCTGAGAGGCAAGCAGTACAACGGCTGTGGTACCCATTCCGTGCAGCTCAGGTTTTTCCTTTGCCTTGTCATATATTGCGGTATTGGCCTGGTGTACAGCGTTGATTATCATGCTTTTGGTATTCCCTTGACTCATCTTCTCGGAAAATTTCTTTTTCAGCTGTTCCTCAATCTGCTCTACAGCAATGGCACTGGCCACATTGCCCCCCTTGGCGCCGCCCATGCCGTCACAGACCACTGCCCAGGCACTGCCTGGGGAGAACGTCCCGCACCGGCAAGCGTCCTGATTTGTGCTGCGGACCGTGCCGCTATCAGTGACAAAGTCAACCCTCATATCCGTTCCCTCCTTTATATTTTCCGCGAAGCTGCCCGCAGGAAGCCTCAATATCTGAGCCTAGCGTTCTGCGGACTGTGGCTGTGCAGCCTCCAGATTCCAACACATCCACAAATCGTTTCAGAGCCTCACCGCTGCTTTTTTGATAGCCAGTGCCAGTAACGTCATTCACAGGAATCAAGTTTACATGGGCAGGCATTCCCCGAAGACTCCGGGAAAGCTCCCTAGCACACCACTCCATATCATTGACACCACCAATCATGGCGTATTCAAAGGAAATTCTGCGCCCTGTCTGCTTTGCATAGTACCGGCAGGCTTTTAGCAGCTGCGCCACATTCCAACGCCGGTTCACTGGCATGGTTCTGCTTCTAATCTCGTCATTGGGCGCGTGGAGAGACACAGAAAGAGTCAGCTGCAGTTTTCTGTCTGCCAGCTCATATATCCTGTCAACAATACCACAGGTTGAGAGAGAAATATGCCGCATTCCAATGTTCATTCCCTCAGGGTGGGAGACCAGCTCCAAGAACCGAAGGACGTTCTCATAATTGTCCAGCGGTTCCCCCATGCCCATCAGTACCACATTGGATACCCGCACTCCAGCATCGACCTGAGCAGTCTGAATCTGCCCCAGCATTTCTGCGGGACAAAGATTGCGGGAGAATCCACTCTGCCCAGTGGCACAGAAGCTGCAATTCATTTTGCATCCCACCTGTGTGGAAATACAGATGGAGTACCCATGATGGTAGCACATCAAAACAGACTCAATGCACTCCCCATCTCCCAGGCGGAACAAATACTTGATGGTTCCATCCCGGGACACTCTCTTTTGCAATACCTTTACAGGAGGAATCACATACTGTTGGGCCAACTGAATGCGCAGTGCTTTGGAAAGGTCTGTCATCTCCTCAAAGCTGCCAACTCCCCGGTGTATCCACCGAAAAACCTGTTTAGCCCGGAATTTCTGCAGTCCATCACTTTGAAAATGTTTCTCAATCTCGTCCAATGTCATGGACTTTATGTCCGTCTTTTCCAACGATTTCTCCCTATCTCTCTTTCTGAAATGCCGCCGCAAAGAAGCCGTCTGAACCGCCTGAAAAGGGCGTCATTGTCAACATATGCTCTGGTTCATCCACACAATGTTCCAGCCCCAAATCTATCTTCATCGGCCGAAAGCCGTCATTTTCTTTTAAGAATCGTTCTGCTACTCTGTTGTTCTCCGCCGGATTCAGAGTACAGGTTGAATAGACCAGTACACCTCCTGGCTTTACTCTTTTTGCCGCTTGGGCCAGGATGGCATATTGCAGCGCCGGCAGTTTCTTTACCTCATCCAAATTCCGGTACCGGATTTCTGGTTTGCGCCGTATGACCCCAAACCCTGAGCAAGGTACGTCACACAACATTTTGTCAACCAGAGGCATAACATCAAATCCTTGGGAGGCGTCATTCACGCCCGTCTCAATCATACTAAGCCCTAACCGTTTTGCACCACCCTCAATCAGCTTTACCCTACCCTTGTGAAGGTCAAAAGCATACACCTTCCCATCAGCACCAACCCCTTGGGCAAGGGTGAAGCTCTTTCCTCCTGGGGCAGCACAACAATCACAAACAGTCTCCCCTGGCTGTGGCTCCAGCAGGCGGCACACAAGCTGAGCCGATAAATCTTGTACATGGAAGAATCCTTGGTGAAACTCTGGCAGCTCACAAGGTGAACCACAGTTTTCCAATATTGCTGCCCCCTCCGGCCTTGACAAGCAAATCAGATTTACACCTTGGCGCTCCATATGAGCTTGCAGCTCTGCTGCAGTACATCGAGTCGTATTTACGCGAATATATGCCTGCGGCCGTTCTGAAAAGCTCTCCAGGAGTTTTAATGATACCGCTTCACCATATCCTTTTTGCCACAAGCGAATCAATCCTTCTGGCACAGAATATCGCAGACTCAGGGAAGCCGGAGTATTATCTTCAGGCAATAGAAGCGTTTCTTTTTTTCGTAAAAGTCCCCGCAATACGCCGTTGACAAAGCCCGCCAATTGAGGCTTGCCAATCAGTTTCAAGGCTGCCACAGTTTCATTCACTGCCGCTGCGTCCGGTACCCGCTCCAAATAGAGCAGCTGGTATGCCCCGCAGCGCAATGCCGCTAAAGCTGCCCTATCCGGCTTCTTCTGGGGCTCACGCAGGCAATGTCTCAGGAAATAATCCAATGTCAGCCGCCGTTCCAATACACCATAAAAGATGGTGGAAGCCAGCGACTTATCCCGGCTGCTTAGCATACTCGCTGCCAGTGCCTTATCCAGCACAATATTAGAATATCCCTCATCCCGCTCCATTTGCAGGAGCGCTCGAAGGCAAACACTTCTCGCGGTTTGGTTTATCTGTTTCATATTTTTGCGAATCCAATCTATATCCGTGCTGTAAAGCTAAAACACTTGTACGTTATATTCAGGAAGTAAATATGCTTTCCTTGCTCAGCGGATGTCCCAGCAGATATTCTTTTCCGCCCATCCTTTTACCTTTGTCTGTCTGCAGCTCTGTAATTTGTATGGCACCCTCGCCGCAGAACACAACCAATTCCCCCTCTTGGCTCACTACAGTCCCTGGCTCACCAGAGTATGTCAAAACTTTAGAACTCAGCAGCTTCAAACGCTTTCTATCCAGTACAGCTACAGCTCCAGGCCATGGGTTCAAGCCCCGAATCTGGTCATGAACCCGCTGTGCGGGCTGATTCCAGTCAACTATGGACATTTCCTTCTTGAGCATAGGCGCAAACGTAGCTGCCGCTTCCTCCTGCGGTATCCTTGTCAGCTTCCCTTGTTCCAGACGCTTCAAAGTCTCAGCCAACAGCTCAGCACCCAAATCCTTCAACCGGCTGAACAGTTCCCCCGCAGTCTCTTCTGGGCCAATTTCTGTCTCAGCCGTCAGCAGTATATCCCCGGAGTCCATTCCTTCGGCCATAAACATGGTGGTTACTCCAGTCACACTATCCCCGTTCAGTACGGCCCATTGGATAGGTGCGGCACCCCGGTATTTGGGCAGAAGCGAGCCATGAACATTTATACACCCCAGCTTGGGTGTATTTAGAACTTTGAGCGGGAGCATTTTTCCATATGCCACCACAACGATTAAATCAGGTTGCAGTCTGACAATCTCTTCCTGGATTGCCTCATCCCGAAGCGTTGGAGGCTGGTATACTGTCAGCCCATTCTGTAAAGCCAATTCCTTTACAGGAGGTGGCTGCAATTTATAGCCCCGGCCTTTGGGCTTATCCGGCTGAGTAAACACACCGCATATCTCGTGGCGCTGGTCAATCAGGACTTGCAGGGAAGGTACAGCAAAATCAGGGGTACCCATAAATAGAACGCGCATATTATCCTCCGTTGTTTTCCTTCATGGCCTCAACTTCTTCTGGCGTATACATACGGTTTGTTTTATCTGTAAATACTACTCCATGGAGATGGTCAATCTCATGGCAGAACGCTCGGGCACAGAGCTCCTCGCCAGTCATTTCAAACCATTTCCCCTTACGGTTCTGGGCCTTGACTGTCACTTTCATAGGCCTGGTAACTTCTCCCCACTCATCCGGCAGAGATAGGCACCCTTCCGGGCCAGTCTGCTCTCCTTCAACAGAAACAATCTCAGGGTTAACCAGCTCAATGGGACCATCGCCAACATCTATAATGCAGACCCGCCGCAATACTCCTACCTGAGGCGCTGCCAAACCTGCGCCATTGGCTTCGTACAGAGTATCCTGCATGTCATCTAAAAGCTGATGGAGCTTGCGGTCGAATTTTTCTACTGGACGGCATTCCTTTTTTAGAACGTCATCCCCAAATTTCACAATATTCCTGATTGCCATAACTCATGTCATTTCCTTTCCGGCAGAATACTTTGTAGCTCTGTAAAGCAATTTGATTTACATCACACGGTTGGGATTGGAATCCGCATAGACTGTTACCTGCTGAAACTCTCTGATGCCAGAGAAAGCCACCAAAGAACGCGAGACCATTTCACGCAGACGGGGAGTATTCTTGCATTTCATAATCAGCTTATACCGGTATTTCCCGCTCATTCTGGCCACTGCAGCTGGAGAGGGACGCAGTACCCGCAAGGGGAGTCCTTGATACTCCTTCTCCGCCAGCTGGCCCAGCTCCTGCAAAAATCGCTCTGCCGCCTGCCGTGTTAATGCTTCCTCCACCCCTACAAACCCAATCACCAATAAGTCGACAAATGGCGGGTATAACAGCACTTTGCGATAGTTCAGCTCTTTGGCGGCAAACTCGAAGTAATCCTGGCTTGCCGCCAAATGGAGCACCGGATTTTCCGGGACAAAGGTCTGTACAACAGCGCGTCCTGCGTACTTACCCCGTCCCGCACGGCCTACCACTTGGGTAAGCAAATCAAAGGTCCGCTCATTGCTGCGGAAGTCATCGCTATAAAGGGACTGGTCTGCTGAGAGCACACCCACTAAGGTGACATTTTCAAAGTCCAACCCCTTAGCGACCATTTGTGTTCCCACCATTACATCATACTCTCCCCGGGCGAACTCCTCCAGCCGTTTCTCCAGAGAGTACCGTCCAGACATAGAATCCGTATCCACCCGCAAAATACGAGCCTTAGGCAGCAATTCCCGCAACTGCTCCTCTGCCTTTTGGGTACCCAGTCCACGAAAGGTCAGATGTTCTCCGCCACAGGAGGGACATTTTTTCGTCAGAGAAGCGGAATAACCGCAGTAATGGCACATCATACGGCGGTTCGCGCTGTGATAGGTTAAAGAAATACTGCAATTCGGGCAGCTGAGCACCTCCCGGCAGGATTTACAGCTTACAAATGTATGATAACCCCGGCGGTTCAGCAAAACAATGGACTGTTTCCCCTGCCGGAGATTTTCTTTTAATGCCTCCCCCAGTATAGAGCCAATGGCATTTTCGCTGCCTGGATGGTCCTCGCCATTCATATCAGCCAATATAACCTGAGGAATCTTTGCCTGGCCGAAACGGCCCTCCAGCTGATGAAAAAGGAACTTTCCCTCCCGCGCCATGTGGTATGTTTCCAGAGAAGGCGTTGCTGATGACAAAAGACAGAATGCCTCTGACTGAGCGCAGCGGTACCGGGCTACCTCTCGGGCATCATAACGAGGGCTGGCCTCTGACTTATAGGTGTGCTCCTGTTCTTCGTCAATAACAATTAAGCCTAAATCCTTCACAGGAGCAAATACAGCCGAACGGGTCCCCACTGCAATTTTGGCTTCACCCCGACGGACACGCTTCCACTCGTCCAAGCGCTCTCCCAAAGAGAGGCCGCTGTGAAACACTGCTACACTATCTCCAAAATTCTGCTGGAAGGTCCGAAGGGTTTGGGCGGTCAGTGAAATCTCCGGCACCATCACAATTACGCCTTTCCCTCGCCTCAGCACATACTCAATCAGTTTGAGAAAAACAGAGGTCTTTCCGCTGCCAGTCACTCCGTAGAGCAAAGCGCAGCGTTGTCCCTCACGTGCCTGTTCATATTCACTGCAAAGGCCCTGTAAGGCAGCCTGCTGTGAAGGAGAAAGAACCAGCTCTGTTAGGCTCAGGGCTTTCCCGCTGACAGTTTCCGGCCTGCGATAGATTTCATATTCAAATATCTCCGCAGCCCCTTTATCTGCCAAAGCCTTTACTACAGAGGCGGAGGCACCTGTAAAGTAACAAATTTCCTTCTCCGATGCCTCCCCTGCATCCAGCAAGACCTGGTATACTTCTTTCTGCCTGGGCGTCAGCTTTCCAGAAAAGTCCTGAACTGGCCGCACCATACGGGAAACGGCATCCTTCACCCGACTCATGGCCAGGTTGACTCTGCATATTACCGAGCTGTCCAGCAGGGCCTGAAACTCTGGACAATTTCGCTCGATTCCCAGCACAGCAGACAACTTCTCGAAAGATACTGCCCGCCCTGAGGAACGCAGCGTGGTGATAATCTGCCAAGACAACCCATCCCATGCTTCTCGGTCAAAATCCGTAAAATTCTGAGACAAAACATAACTGTCTCGCAGCCTAAGCTGCATCCCAGCAGGAATCATCAGCTTAGCCGCCTCAAACAGGGTACAGTAATAGCGCCCCCCCATCCAAGCGGCCAACTCCAGCGCTTTTGTGTCCAGAACCGGTTCCTGGTCCAAGATGGAGGACACGGACTTCAGCCGGCCCCCTTCCTGTCCGCCTAGAGCGAACACCATAGCCACTCTTTCCCGGTTCCCAGCGCCAAAAGGAACTATCACCCGCATGCCTGGAGAAATCCGGGACTGCATCCGCTCCGGCACCCGATAGGTAAACAGCTTGTCAAAGTGATAGACTGTATTCTCTACTGCCACTTGGACCAGGGAACAGTTCATCCTTCCAGCTCTTTCGGCTCAACAATGCGGTAACGGTCGTGGACAAAGTCCTGCACAGCAATATCCACTGGCTTGTCGGCCAACTTCGTTCCCTCATGCTCCGCTTTCTCAGAAATCTGCCTGGCCCGTTTGGCTACAGCGATTACCAGGGAATACTGGTTCATATGAGGTGTTTTGATAATGTTTGCGGACGGTTTCAGCATTTTCAACCACGTTCCTTTCTCTTTGTGTCAGGTTTTCTTCACTCTCCCAAAAAAGGTAGAGCCTCAAAAATTATATATTCAAAACCCGCTGAATAAATCCGGGGTTTCTTGCGCTTTTTCTTTTCTCACTTCGCAGGATAGCCTGCATATCTTCCACCGCGTCCTCCAGCTTGTCGTTTATCACGATGTAGTCATAGCCCTCAGCAAAAGTAAGCTCCTGTCTAGCCGTCGCCAGCCGTTTACAGATTGTCTCTTCGTCTTCTGTTCCCCGGTCTCTCAGGCGCTTCTCCAGCACCTCCATAGTGGGCGGCGTGATAAACACGGATACACAGTCCGGAGCCAGATTTTTAATCTGCGAGCCGCCCTGCACGTCAATCTCCAACACCACATCCAGGCCCTGGTTCAGCCACTCCTCTACAGGAGCCTTTGGTGTACCGTAACAGTTGCCCACATACTCCGCGTGCTCCAGCATACTGCCGGTGTCCACCCACTGTTGGAAAGTCTCCCGACTGACAAAATAGTAGTCCTTCCCATCCACTTCCCCGGGCCGGGGCTGGCGGGTGGTGGCGGATACGGACATCCGCAGAGTTTCATTCTGTTGAAACAGCTCTTTCAGAATTGTCCCCTTCCCCCCAGCAGAGGGAGCAGACACGACCAGTAAAATACCTTTTTTCATTCCTTTTCTTCCTCCTCAGCGGTTTCCTCTTTACCATTGAAGCGGCCAGCCACTGTTTCAGGCATAATGGCGGACAGCACCACACTGCCATTGTCCATAATAATCACTGTCTTTGTCTTTCGGCCAAAAGTGGCGTCAATGACCGCCCCCCGCTCCTTCCCCTCCTGTACCAGGCGTTTGACCGGGGCGGAATCATTGCTGACTACTGCGACCACCTTGTCAGTGGAAACCATGTTTCCAAATCCAATATTGACCAGCCTCACTGTTCCAGCCTCCTTATCCTCCGGCTTACGCAGGACTATTCCACATTCTGCACCTGCTCACGTATCTTCTCAATCTCTGATTTCAAATCCACCACCAAATAGGCAATGGCCGGGTTCTGCGACTTTGAGCCAATGGTATTGGCCTCTCTGTTCATTTCCTGCACCAAAAAGTCGATTTTCCTCCCCACTGGCTGTGAGGCGTTTACCAACCTATCCAACTGAGCAAAATGGCTGCGCAGCCGGACAATTTCCTCGTCAATCGCTGTCTTATCTGCGAACACCGCCACCTCTGTCAGAATCCGCTGCTCGTCAAGATGGGCGTCGCCCAATAACTCCTGGATTTTTTCCTGAAGCCGTTCCCGGTATTCCCGTACCGCATCAGGGGCCAGCTCCTCAATCTTATCCACCAGAACCCGCGCATTCCCAGCTTTCTCCATAATATCCGCCCTGAGCCGGGCGCCCTCAGTCTCGCGCATTTGGATAAGGGAATCCACAGTAGGGCCAACCACCTGCAGCACCGCCTGCCATACTATTTCTTCGTCCTCAGGAGACTTGTGCACTGTAAAAACATCCGGATACCGGCTAAGAAGGGCCAGAGTGGGCTTATCCGGCAAATCAAACTCTTTCTGCATCTGGCTGAGCGCCTGAAAGTATCCCCCAGCCAGCGCCAGGTTCACCTCTACCGTGATGCCGCTCTCCTTCATATTCTCAATTTGCAGAAACACGTCTATCTTTCCTCGAGAAAGGCGTTCCTGCAAATATCCCTTCAGCCTATCTTCCAGAAACTGATATCCTCTGGTAATTCTGGTGTTCTGTTCAAAGAACTTATGATTGACAGACTTTATCTCAAAAACAATGTACTGTCCATTTACCGTATCTTCTCCCCGGCCAAAACCGGTCATACTTTTCAGCATTTCCATCCATCCTTCATTCCAGTGGTGGTAGCAGGGTATAGTATAACGCAGTTCATAAAGGGCATAGGCTTTTTATGAAGCGACAGCGGAGCCGTCTGCGGGAATACGATATTTATCAAATTTCCCGTGCGTTTACTATACAACTCCCTAACTTAGAAATTTTACCATTTCCCGGCCTTTCATGCAACCGCTTTTCCAAAGTTTTCACATATTTTTAAGAAAAGCCTGCGGGAAGCCGTATTCCGCAGGCAATTTGACTAATGAAATTTGTATTTTACAATAGTGCTCATAGGAGTAAAGGCATGAAATTCATCAAAATCAAAGCCGCGTGCCTTAAAAAATCCAAAAAAATCCGGGAAGGCTGTCTCGATTTTTTCCGCGCCAAAAGTCTCCCCATAAGACGCCGCTGAGCGCATCAAAGAATCCAGAATAAAAATCTCATCTCCCTGAGGCTGACGGGAAAAGTCATAGTTTCCAGCCCGCAGGGCTAGAATGCGCAGAGTGCTCTCTGCCAGTTCCACGGCTGTCCAGCCCAAAACTGCCCCCTTCTCCCGCATAGACAGCACCCGGGCCTCTGGCCCGGCAGCTACCACCTGAGACAGCAGCTCCTGCTCTTGTGCTTTATCCTCCATTGGCAAAATTTCAATCATTGGTCAGTCCTCCTTTTTTTCGGAGCTTTTCCAGAAATCCCTGAAAGTATTCCGGCAATCCGGCAGAAAACTCCATATAAGCCCCTGTTCTGGGGTGAACAAATCCAACTAGCCCTGCATGGAGGCACTGTCCATTCAGCTCGGTCAGCACCTTTTTGGGACCATATACTGCATCCCCGGCCACTGGATGGCCCAAGCTGGCCATATGGACCCTAATCTGGTGGGTACGCCCAGTCTCCAACCGCAGGCGCAGGTAAGTGAAACCGGGCAGACGCTCTTCCACAAAGAAGTGAGTTACTGCCTCCCTAGCTGTGGGCGAGCCCCGCAAAACTGCCATCTTTTTTCGCTCCACAGGATGACGGCCAACCGGTGCGTCTACAGTGCCCATATCCTGCTTCACATTTCCATAAACAACCGCACGATACTCTCTGGTCAGGCTGTGTGCCTGAATCTGCCCTGCCAGTCCACGATGGGCAAAATCATTTTTTGCTGCCAAAAGCAGGCCGCTGGTGTCTTTATCAATCCGGTGAACAATCCCAGGCCGCAGTACACCGTTTATCCCGGACAAACTCTCACCACAGTAAAACATCAGCGCGTTTACCAAGGTGCCGGTATAATTACCTGGTGCTGGATGGACGACCATGCCTTTCGGCTTATTCACCACCAACATGTCGTCATCCTCATAGACAATCTGTAAAGGGATGTCCTCAGGGAGAATATCCAGCTCCCTGGGCTCTGGAATAGCAGCGTGAATTACCTGTCCCGGGGACAGCTTGGCACTTTTGCTCAATGCCTGTCCCCTGCATGTCACCAGGCCTTGAGCAATCAGCCCCTGCACAGCAGAACGGCTCATATCCGGCAGCCGCTCTGCCAGCAGCCTGTCCAGCCGCAGCCCGCTGTCTTCTACAGTTAATACAATTTCCTGTTCCATGGTGTTTCTCGCTATGCTTCCGGCGCATCGGGCCCGTCCTCAGACTTCTTCTCCCGATACGCATACAGCAGGCAGTGCACTGCCAGACATACAACCCCAATGGTGACGCAGCAGTCCGCCACATTAAAAATATAGTCAAAGAACATTACATGAATAAAATCAACTACATAACCCCGAGTGATGCGGTCTATCAGATTTCCCACTCCGCCTGCCAGAAGCAGTGCAGAGGCAGCATAGCTGAAAAAGCTATGCTTCTTATACAAAAATATACCTGCAGCAATAACCCCTGCCACCACGAATGTAAGGATGACCACCAGCCAGATTACATTGCCAAACAACCCAAAGGCTGCCGCTGGGTTTTCCAAATAGCTCAGCTCCAACAGGCCAGGGATAATGGTCATACGCCGCTCCTGTCCCGAGTTCAGCATATTTTCTATGACGCTCTTGGTGATTTGGTCCAAAACTATCAAAAGCACAGATGATATCAGTATCGCCACTTTTGGGGCTCTCTCTGTCTTCAAGGGCATTCTCCTCCATCCTAACCATACTTACCTTCTGCGTTTCCGCCCGTCTACATCTACCCCGTCTCCAAAGGGAAGATTGCTGTAATTCGTACTCTTCTCCCGGCGCAGTGCCTCCGGAATATTGCTGTGAGCAGCCAAATCAATACCCACTGAGGTAAGATCCATGTCTTCGACATAATCTTCCGGCGGCTGAGAAGGCATCAGCTGCTCCTGCACATAGCTCACCCGGTCATTCAAAGTGCGGGCCTGATGCGGATATTCCTGATGGAGCCTAGGTGCAGGCGTATGGGCAGCTCTGGAAGCCGCCTGCTGGGACGAATCAGACTCCTCTTGGGACAGCTCCGGCGCTGTTGGGTGCTGTTCCTGCTGTGTCCGAATCTCCTCCACCGGCACAAATGGAGTGAAGGGCTCCTCTTTCACTGGCTGGTATGCCTGGCGGGGCGCTTGCTCCTGTTTAGGCGGCTCTGGCTCAGGCTTAGGCTCCGGCTGAGGTACAGGCGGTTCTGGCTCTGGCACAGGCTCTGGCTGAACTGTACGCACTGGCGTGGGCTGTGCGGCAGGTGCTGGTTCCCTGCGCTCTTCTTTCTGCCGGAATACTGGGATATGGTCAATGCACTCCAAATGCTTTTTATACATCTCCAATAAAGAGGAACGAAAAGCAGTAACCTGCCGTTTGATTTCCTCCAGCTCCGTCTTTTTGGACTCGGCCTGCTGGGCGTATTCTTTTGCGGCTTTAGAAGCCTCTTCCTGAGCATTGCCGGTAATTCGGCGGGCCTCCTCGTTAGCTTCTAAGATTTTTGCTTCTGCCTGTGCCCGGGCATCCCGCAGGATAGCATCAGCCTGATTCTGAGCGTCCCGCAGCATATCTTTTGACATTTTCTGGGCATTGAGAATGGCTTCTTTGATTCCTTCCTCTTCCTGCCGGTAAACTTCAATCTTCTGGGCGAGGATAGACAGCTTTTTCTGCGTATCTGCGCTTTTTGCCGCAATATCTGCGTTGATTCTGGCCACTTCATTGGCTTGCTTTACCGCGGCATCCCGTTCCCCAAGCAGTTCCTGAAAGGAAGCGGCCACTTGGTCGATAAAACTATCCACATCTCCTGGCCTATAACCAGATAACCCGGCTCTCCCGAAACTTACCTCGTTGATTTCTTTTACCGTCAGCATTTGGAAGTTCCTCCCTATTGATATTTCCTGCACTTAACCGTCAACCGGCCCTTGCTTGTTAAAGGCCCGAATGTATCTACAATAAACTTGCCGCTGCCCCGCACTGAAATAACGTCGCCTTCCCCCACTCTCCAGTCGGTCTCCAGCCTCTCACAATGATTGAGCGCAACCCGCCCCGCTGTTACCATACCAGCGGCCTTCTCCCGGCTGGTCCGGCATAGAAGCGCGGTAATACAGTCCAAACGGTTCGAGGCCACTACACCACTTATTGGTTTATACTCCCGAATCACCGGCAGGGGCTCCTCATAGCCCTCAAAACCCTTTACCCCAATCCGGCCAATTTTTCTGGTATTATCCAAAAAATACTGGCACATTTCCTCGCGAACAAACACAACGCAGCGTCCTTCACCCACCAGAATATCTCCCAACACATCCCTCTCTATACCAAGTCCCATAAATGAGCCAAGAAAATCTCTATGCCCCGGCTTGTCTTCTTTCCGAAAGGTGAAAGTAAGGGGCTTTATGGGAAACACTGCTGGCTCCGGCTCCATATAGTCTGGAAAAAAACCTGCCATGACCCGCTCTGCCTCTTTATACCCGCCCCAAAACAGACAGGAAACTGGCTCCCTCTTCAAAAAATCCCGGCACAGCGCTGCCTGACTTTCGTCCAGAAAGCCTAAAAAACATGGCCTGCGCAGAACGGCACGCAGACAGTCCCGCAGTTTTGCCCGAAGCAATTCCGTCTCGTCTCTTTTTCTCTCCATTGTCAAAAATACAACCCATTGTTTTCTAACTCGTCCAATACGGTATCACCAGTCAAATCTACGTTATACGGCGTGATAACAAAGGTAGCGGTGGCAACCCGCTTGATTTTCCCGTTATTGGCATAGGCCACTCCGCTGAGAAAGTCTACAATACGCCTGGATACGTCCTTCTCAGTCTTTTCCAGGTTCAACACGACTGTATGGCGGCGCAGCAGTTCATCTGCAATAGTACGCACCTCGTCCCCAAAGGAAACGGGCTTACACACTACTACCTGCAGCTGAGTCTTCGCGTTGATATTCACAACCTTTCCCTGAGGAACAGATTCCCGCTCTCTTGGGGTATATCCGGAAGAAAAAGATGCAAAAGATGAAAAGGAAGACACATTTCCCCTTTCCAAGCTGGAAGAATAGTCCGGCTTCTCCTCCGGCTCGGCCTCTTCCTCTTCAGGGTACTCCTCATACTCATACTCGTCCTCAGGCGGATTCCACATTTTTTGCAGTTTATTCATCAACCCTGCCATAATTGAAAGAAAACCTCCTCGCAAAATTGAACCAGCAGATTTCTGCTCGTTACAGCGTCAGCTTAGGCTTATACTCCCTGGCTCCAAACAGAGAGGAACCAACACGCACCATCGTCGCCCCGCAGGAAATCGCCAGGGCAAAATCGGAAGACATGCCCATGGAGAGACAGTCCATATTTACATTATCCATGCTTTTCCCCTTTATGTCAACAAAATATTGCTTCATTCCTAAAAAATAGCGACAAAGTTCTTTGGTATCACTACATATTGGGGGCACAGCCATTAACCCATTTACCCGAATCCCTGGTAAGAGCCGAATTTCATCAATAAATTCTATCAGCGCCTCTGGCGCCACACCGCCCTTGTTCTCCTCCCGGCCAATATTTACCTCAACCAGCACATCCATCCTGCGCGCCTCTTTCTGACACAGCCGAGAGAGCTCTGTGGCCAGCTTCATACTGTCAATGGACTGAATGCAGCTCACCTTGTCTATCAAGTATTTTATCTTATTTGTCTGGAGCTGTCCAATAAACTGTAAATCACAGTGCTCTCTGTCCAGCGCGGGATATTTTTCCAGCAGCTCCTGCACCCGGTTCTCTCCAATATGGCTGAGCCCCATAGAAATGGCGTGGTTGATAACCTCTGCCGGAACGGTTTTCGTAGCCGCCAGCAAAGTAATATCCGCGGCCTTCCTGCCGGAACCCTCTGCCGCTTCGGCGATTTGCTCCTGAATCCTTTTGTAATTCTCTTCAAAATCCGCGAAACGCTCACTTAACAATTTTTCCGTCATACAAATCCACTCCTCCCACAACCACCTGGTCATAGAGCTGGACAGTTCTCTCTGTTACCAAGTTCTTCTCTTCCGCTTCTGACAATTCTGTTTTGCACACAGCATAGCCGTTTACATCTTTCTCAGAAAAAATTTGCACAAAATCCAGCTGCCCTCCATACAACACATAGATACCTTTCACATTTTTCTTCACCTTTTTGACAGTGCCGCCGTTTCCGTCATCCTCCTCATATTCAATATCACAAAAACGCAGCGCCCGTTCATTGACCAAAACACCGCTGTAGGTTTTTACGTTTACCTGTATGGTCTCGTTGCGAATCATGGCCAAATCCGCATCCATGTAGGAACACTCCAGAACCATAGCGGTCTTACCGGTTTTTGCGTCCCGGTTTGTGGCGATTATCTTGGCCGGAATCGTAGCAGTGCTGGCAAAGGGGATATCCAGCGTGACATCCTCTACACCCTCAAACTTAATCATGGCTTCGTCATCAAACAGGCAGGCCAGATACCACTTAAAATCCGAGCATATCTTCCCCACGGAAGAAGATATATTTTCCCCGCTGCTCATGGACAGCAGCTCTTCTGTCCGGGCTGCAGTGATATTTTTGATTTTTTTTATGTCCTCCACTTTTTCCAACCCATCAGCAGCATTGATAAAATATCCAGCCTGGGGAGCTTCCACACTGCCCACTGCCTTGCCTGAGCCAGTGATAAGCTGCTCTTTTTCCTGCTCCAGCTCACTGACCCGCTGGGCATAGTCTTCCGCGCTCTCTTCCCCAGAGATAACCTGTTTCCGGCTGAGTGAGAAAAGCAAGTTCTCTTTCAGCACAGATACCCCGGAAAAATCATTCTGCTGCACATCCATTAAAATACCGGTCAGTGAATCGTAAATCTGGTCGCCTGTGGAGGCAGAGGCTGACAGAAAATAGTCCATGGGCTTGGACAAAGAAGAAAGACTGCGTATTTCCCGCTCCAGCCTATCAGCCAGGTTCTGGGCGGCCGCGTCACTCTCGCTGAGAAACACATCCGCAATAATGCCCCCCGCAGACACCCGGGAACCATTTGCCACGCGGTAGTTGAGCACGCCGCTGTAATCCAGATTGATGACCTCTTCCTCCCGCACCGCAAAACCCTGGGTCTGGATAGAATCTGAAACTTCTCCATAGAGAGCAGCTTCTGTGGTAATTTTTCCGTTGTCTCCTGTGTCCACATACTGATTCACAACAGAAAAGCAGATGGAGACTAAAATCAGCAGAGCAATGGTAACCGCTGCCACTGCAGTAAATTTCTTATAGTCATAGCTCAAACCGCTGTGTCCCCCTTATCAAGGAAGTTTTCCCTCTCTAAAATGTCCATACAGGCTTGTATTACAGCATCCTCCGAGCCCAATTCGTCCATATAGAGGAACTGGGCCTCCGGTTCTCTGGCAAACCAGGTAATCTGCCGTTTTGCATACCGGCGGCTCTCCTGCTTCAAGTTCTCTACCGCCTGGTTCAAGTTGAGCTCTCCGCGAAAGTAGGGAAACAATTCTTTATAGCCAATGGACTGGGTGGCAGTCGGCAGCTTTTCCGCAGTCTCGCAAAATCCCCAAAACCTGTATGCCTCCTCCAGCAATCCGGCTTCCAACATTTGCTCCACCCTAAGGTTAATGCGCTGATAGAGAATCTGCCTGTCCCGATAGGCTGGACAAAACATCACATATCGATAGGGCGGCTCTGCTTGGTGAGAACGGATGGTTTGCTGAGAAAACGGCTCCCCCGAAAGCAGACAATACTCCAATGCCCGCAGGACGCGCTTGACGTTGTGAGGATGTATGGCCTCCGCAGAAACAGCGTCCAGTGCCCGCAGCCTGTTGTGCATCTCCTCTGAACCCAGCTTCTGTGCCTGACAGCGCAGTTCTTCCCGCAGCGCTTCACTGCGGGCCTCCTCTTTGAAATCAAAGCCCCGCAGCAATGAGCGGGCATAAAGTCCCGTCCCCCCTACCAAAACAGGCAGCTTCTTCCTATTATGCAGCTCCCCAATCACATTCGCTGCCACACTTACATAGTCCGATACGCTGAAAGACTCATCCCAAGGAAGAAAGCCAATCAGATGGTGAGGTACTTGAGCCAGCTCATCCTCGCTCGGCTGTGCTGTGCCGATTTTCAGTCCTTGATAAACCTGCATAGAGTCGCAGGAGACAATCTCCCCATTCAGCCTTTTGGCCAAAGCAATTCCCAATGTGGTCTTCCCTGAGGCTGTAGGGCCCACTACTGCTATCAGCTTCTTTTTTTCAACCATTATACTCTCCCAAATTGCTTCTCTAACTCCCGGCGCTTTAACAGGACATATACCGGCCTGCCGTGGGGGCAGTAGCGAATCTGTGGATTCTGCTCCAAGTCCTTGGCCAAGGAAATCAGCTCCTCCCTGGTGGTATGGTCCCCTGCCTTCATGGCGGCCCGGCAGGCCACATTATGATAGACCCAGTCCATATGCTCTGTGGTAATCTCCGTTTTCAGTCCGGCCAGCCGTCCGGCAATCTCCATCACTGCGCCAGCGGCATCCTGGCCGTCAAGCATTAGGGGCGCTGTACGCACCAGCACCATCCCAGCGCCAAAGTCTGACACCTCGAATCCAGCCTGATACAGCTCCTTTTCATGGGCCAGTACAGCGGTATATTCCTCCTGTGAGAGATTGACCGTGACAGGTTCCAGCAAAGTCTGCGCTTCTGTGCCCTCTGCGCCTGCTTTCAGCCGCTCATAAAGAAGCCGCTCATGGGCAGCGTGTTTGTCAATAAACATCAGGCCGTCCCTGCCGTATTCTACAAGAATATACGTACTGAAGGCTTCCCCCAAAATGCGCGTGGCTATCTCCGCTGGAATAGGCGGCTGTTCACGCACAGGCGGCTCTTCCTGAGGAATCGACGCCATGGATGCAGCCTCTGCTGATGGCACCATAGGCGCTGGCTTCCAATTTGGTGTTTGGATAGGGGCTGGCTTCGGCAGAGGCTGGGGAAAGGACGGAGCCAGCGGGACAGCAACCGGCTTTCTTTCCTGAGGCGAGCTGGAGCGGGATGGAGATTCCAATACACGCAGCTCTGGTTTGGAAGACTCTTCCAACGTATGGGCAGGTACTCCACTGTCCCGCAGAACAATCCGCCCAGGAGTGGGTGGCGGTGTTGGAATTGTCAGCTGTTCCTTCTTTTCCAAAACTGGTGTGTAAGGCGACGCAGATGGTTTATTCAGCTCCATCTCCTTAAATCGGTCCCCAGCCCGCAGAGCAGAACGCACACCATGATAAACCGCGTCAAAAATAGGCCTTTCATTGACAAAGCGCACTTCCAACTTAGCAGGATGCACATTCACGTCTACCGCTCCGCTGGCCACTTGGATATGCAGCACACAGGCCGGAAATTTCCCCACCATGATGGAGCCCTTATAGGCCTCTTCCAACGCTGCCATAGCGGTTCTGCTGCGGATAAACCGGCCATTGATAAAGAAATTCTGCATACTGCGCTGGGGTCTGCTGGCGGTAGGTGCGCTAATAAACCCCCACACTTTTACATAATCCATTTCATAGTTCACAGGAATCAGACTGGAAGAAAACTCTTTACCATAGACCGCATAAATGGCGGAAGACAGCTTATTGTCCCCAGGTGTGTGGAGCACCGGCTTCCCCTCCCGAATAAACCGCAGAGATATTTCAGGGTGGGACATTGCCAGCTTATCGAGAACCCCTGCCACAGAGTTTCCTTCCGTGACATCGCGCTTCAGAAACTTCATTCTGGCTGGCGTATTAAAGAACAAATCGCGCACCACAATGGTTGTGCCCAAGGGGCAGCCTACCTCTTTCATCTCCGGCTCCTCTTCGCCACCGCAGGCATACCATGTACCTGTATTGCTGTCCGCAGTCCGAGTGAACATCTCTACATGAGACACCGCTGAAATAGATGCCAGCGCCTCTCCCCGGAAGCCAAGCGTCCCAATTGCGTCCAAATCCTCTTGGCTGGAAACCTTGCTGGTGGCATGCCGCAGAAAAGCCACAGGGACATCCTCAGAAGAAATTCCGCAGCCATTGTCCGAAACACGCATAAGCTGAATACCACCCCGGCGTATCTCCACTGTGACAACGCCCGCGCCTGCGTCCACAGCATTTTCAACCAGCTCTTTAATGACAGCAGAGGGCCGCTCCACAACTTCACCGGCAGCAATTAGCTCTGCCACCTGCTTTTCCAAGACCTGTATTTTTGGCATAAGATCCCATCCTTCCGAATGAGTTAAATCTTCTTCCTGAAAATAATCTCTAACGGTTCCTCTGGTAGCAATAGGGAGCCGCAGTCAATATAACTATGCTTACGGTAAAAATACTGTCCCCGTTCATTGGACAAGGAGGATGTCATCACCATATTGTAGCCCTGGGTCTTCATCTCCGCTTCCCAAAAGTCAACCAACAGGCCGCCCAGTCCCTGCCCTCGAAAGCCCTCCAAAATGTAGAGCATATTCATAAACGGCGTATTATCCCAGAAGAGATTATATCTCAGCCAGCCCGCAAGTTGATTCTCTTGAAACATAACAAGCACTCTTTTTTGTGAGAGCAGGGCTGCCAATTCCTCCTTCGCAATATGGTGGTCATAGGTAGCCAGCAGCTCTAATTCCGAAGGCACAGCATAGCGTATCATATACTCTCTCCTTGGTTGGAAAAGAAATCCTCACAAAATTGATTCCACTTAACCTCGTACTCACCATGCGGAATTACCGGGAGGTCATACGGCGAAAAAACACCCCGCCTTTTGGCCTCTTCCACAAAGCTGTAAAGGAAATCATTTGTCTCCGCTATAAAGGAATAAACCTTGTCAAGCCCCAGCTTCACCGCAGCTGCAAGACGGGTGTGGCCGTCTTGGGAAATATACCTCCCAGCCTCTGGTGTAACGGGGAGTATTATATCCTCAGCACTACAAATGAACTCCTGTACAGCGGCCAGTTTGTCTTCATCCACGTAGAATTGCGAAGGCTGTATTGCACTGAGCTTTACAGGAAACAGCTCTACTGATGGGAATTGCTGAACCAGCTCACCTGTGCTGTTATAAAATCGGCTGATATGGCCCGCAAAAAAACGAAAGTACTCAATAATATCTCTGTAAAGTTTTGGGCTTGCCCCACGTACCACTGCAGAGTCTATACTGGTAATCTCCACCTCATAAGGCTCTCCACCCAAAAGGAATGCGCCATGCTGACGCAAGACCTTTTCGGAAAAGCGCGAATCCTCATAGGTGTTTACCCGCTGAATATCCAGCCCCATGTTATTTCTCCTTTACAGCCCGGGTGGCAAGATAGCACGGAATATGATGCTCATGGAATGTCCCGGAGCCATTGGTGTCCTCATAAAGATGAGTCAGCTGGAAGCCCGCTTCCAACTGTCCGCCAATCTGTTCTTCCATGGTGTGGGAGAACTGGAATCCGTCATCGTCTTCTTCCATCTGCTCTCTCTGCTGGGGATTTTGTACTGGGTCAAAGGGGAAAACACTTAATTCGTCCCGCTTGTCCTCATCCACAAAAAGGAAGTTAATTCCATTGTCCAGGCCGGAAAGCAGTACCCCTCCTGGTGCAAGAACACGGAAGCACTCCTTGAAAATGGGCTTCACCTCCTGCACATAGCAGTTGGAGACTGGGTGAAAAATCAAGTCAAAGCTGCCGTCTTCAAAAGGCAGAGGCTTGGTCATATCCCCCCGAATGATTTCAATGGAATACCCTTCCCGTTCCGCCACCAACCGTTCGCTCTCCAACTGGCGGAGCGAATAGTCAAACACCGTACAAAACGCACCTAGGGCCGCGAAAATAGGCATCTGCTGTCCACCCCCGCTGGCCAGGCCCAGTATTCTCTTTCCTTTTAGGCTGCCAAACCACTCCTTTGGGACTGGCTTTGTGGGAGTCAGCAACACACCCCAATCCCCTTCCTGAGCCTTTTCGTACTCCTCGTGAGAAATCGGGATTCCCCACTCCCAGCCCTCTTCAATCCAACGGTCAATGGTCTCCGCGTTTTTATCCTGATATTCCATATTTCTATTATCTCCTTTTGCAAACAAAACGCTACTTCAGCTGGCTGCACAATTCAAAAAGCGTGTTCATGCACTGCACAGGGGTCATGGCATTTACATCAATCTCCCGCAGCTTTTGCAGCACCTGCCCATCTGCGCTCTCCATTGTGAGCTGGATAGGCTCCTCCCGAAATCGAAAGGCAGAATTGCGGGTACTGCCATCTTCCCTGTCTGAGCTCTCCAGGTCTGCCAGCACCTGCTTGGCCCGGCGAATGACCTTTTCCGGAACACCAGCCAGCTTAGCAACCTCAATCCCAAAGCTGTCGTCTGCCCCGCCTCGCACAATTCGCCGCAGGAAGGTGATATCATCACCCCGCTTCTTTACCGCAATATTGAAGTTCTTAACTCCAGGCAGCAGCCCCTCCATCTCAGTCAGCTCATGGTAGTGGGTCGCGAACAAGGTCTTTGCCCCTATCAGCTTGGTATCTTGTACATATTCCAGCACGGCCCGGGCAATGCTCATCCCGTCAAAGGTAGATGTTCCCCGGCCGATTTCATCAAAGATGATAAGGCTTTTGGAGGTAGCGCTCTTCAAAATTTCCGCCACTTCGCTCATCTCAATCATAAAGGTGGACTGCCCTGCCGACAAGTCGTCCGAAGCCCCCACCCGGGTAAAAATACCATCCACAATTCCAATCTCCGCCACAGAGGCAGGCACAAAACACCCAATCTGCGCCATGATAGCAATAATTGCCACCTGCCGCATATAAGTAGACTTACCGGCCATATTGGGCCCAGTGATAATGGCCACACGGGTGTCGTTCATGTCCATGTCCACATCATTGGGCACAAAGGGCGTGTCATGGAGAAGGGCCTCCACCACAGGATGGCGGCAGTCTTTAAGGTACAGCTTGCCGCTGACGTTGACCACTGGCCGGGTGTAGTCGTTCTTCACAGAGACTTGGGCAAAAGAAACCAGCACATCCAAGGCAGCCACAGCCTTGGCGCTTAGCTGTATACGAACAAGCTCTTGGGCCACCTGCAGGCGGATATCCTCAAAAATGCGTCCCTCCATAGCAATAGAGCGGTCGTGCGCACCCAGCACACGGTTTTCAAGTTCTTTCAGCTCTGGTGTGATATACCGCTCGCCCCCAGTTAAAGTCTGCTTGCGTATGTAGGAGTCAGGCACCTGACTTTTATAGGAGTTCGTCACCTCAATATAGTAGCCAAACACCTTATTAAACCCGACCTTCAGCTTCGGGATGCCTGTACGTTCCCGTTCCGCTGCCTCAATGGAGGCGATAAGCGCTTGGCCCCCGGACATATCGCTGCGCACTTCATCCAACTCGGCGCTATAGCCCTCTTTAATCAACTTTCCCTCTCGGATAGTAAAGGGCGGGTTTTCATCAATCGCCCCATCGATTAACTCAGCAATATCTCCAAGACCGTCAATTTGGCTGTTCAGTTCCTGGGTGAGGGTAGCCTGGGCCTGTTCCAGCACCGCTTTCAGCCCCGGCAGCTTTTGCAGGGCCGCACAGAGACTCCGCAAGTCACGTCCATTGGCAGAACCGTTGACTACCCGGGTCATGATTCGCTCTAAATCGTGAATCCCTGCAATCTGTTCTGTCAAATCATCCAAAAACTGCGGATTTCCTACCAACTCCTCCACCGCATTCAGCCGGCGGGTTATCTGTGCGGGGCTGAGCAGCGGCCGCTCCAGCCAGGCCCGAATCATTCTCTTGCCCATAGCGGTTCGGGTTTTATCCAATACCCACAGCAAAGAGCCCTTATGCTCCTTGTTGCGCATAGTCTCTACCAGCTCCAGATTGCGGACAGCATTTAAGTCCAGGCTCATATAAGCAGACTCCACGTCCAGTTCAACCTCAGTCATGCGCTCCAAGCCGCGAATCTGTGTATGGCTTAGATAGTCCAGCAAAGCACCTAAGGCCAGCACGGCCAAAGGCTTGTCCCCAAGTGAAAGCTCCTGCAGGCTCCTGCCCCCAAACTGCACTGTCACTGCTGCCTCCGCCGTTTCCGCGGTATACAGCTCCTCGTCCAAACATTCCACGGTGGCTTTCAGCTTTTCTCTGATAAATTCCGCTAGCTCAGTCAAATCTGTAATCTGGGGATTGATTAAAATCTCTCTGGGAGAAAAACGGCTCAGACGGTTTTTCAGCTCCCGCACTGTGTCCTGGGGGCTCAAAGGCTCTACCTGTCCTACCTGCAGTTCTCCGGTAGAAATATCCGCAAAGCAGATTCCAACCCCGGATTCTGTATAGCAAAGGGAACAGATAAAATTATTCCGGGACTCGTCCAGCATACTTCCCTCAAACACAGTGCCCGGTGTAATAACCCGGATAACCTCCCGCTTTACCAAGCCTTTCGCAGCCTTGGGGTCTTCGGTCTGCTCACAGATAGTGACCCGGTACCCCTTGGCAAGCAGCTTAGAGATATAGCTTTCCGCACTGTGATAGGGAATACCGCACATGGGAGCCCGCTCTCCCTGGCCGCAGTCCCGGCCGGTCAGGGTCAAATCCAGTTCCTGGGAGACAGTTTTGGCATCATTAAAGAACATCTCATAAAAGTCGCCCAGACGAAAAAAGAGGATAGAGTTAGGATGCTCCTTCTTTACTTCAAAATATTGCTTCATCATCGGGGAAAAATCCGCCATGCTGAAAACCCCTTACCCTTATATTTCCTAAATCATATTAGTGGCAGCCTGCGCAGCTGGAGCAGTCTCCGCCGCAGCTGGCCGCGTCATAGTCGCAGGTCTCTGGGTCATCGCCCTCGGCGCACATGTTGAGAATGCCTGTCACCCGCTGAAACAATGCGTCAAACTCATTTTTTGCGGCGTCATATCGTTTCATATGCTCATTTTCCATAATCTTCGCGTAGACCTCACGAAACTCCTTGTTCAAACGCTGCATCGTTTCATCGTTCCGGTCAGGCTTTGCTGCCTCGTTGCTGATAGCCATACGCTTCAGGTTGAACTCGCCAATAGCGTCCTGCAGCTCCTGATCCTCGTCGCTCTGCTGGCGGGCCAGCTGAAACTCCACAAACCTCGGGTCAGCCTGAATGGCTTTGCCCAGCTCTCTTGTCAGTTCGATAATGTCCATTTTTATTTCCTCCATTGCATGATTTATTTTTTCGTACGATTTCGCAGGTTAAGATAACATCTGTACAGCAAATAGCCTAACGCTCCACCGGTGACATTTGTAATAAGGTCCGTCACATCACAGCGGCGGTGGTTAAGCAGAAAAATGGTCGTAAGCAGCTGGAACAGCTCAATGGAAAGGCTCAACAAAAAAGTCGCTCTCACCGTGGAAAAAAGGCTTGGCTTTTTTCCAATCAGCCCATATAGAAAACCAAAGGGGATTGTCATGATAATATTTAACAGAATCTGCTTCCCCGCGCCAGAATAGCCTGCAATCAAATCCAGAAACGGCATCCAATGCACATATGTCACTGGAACAGACTCATGGTACAGCCACTTAGGGTCCAGTGTAAAATCAGTCGGGACTACTGTAACACATAGTACAAGGAAAAGATAGATCCCCATCACAGCCAGAGTGATTTTTTCCCTGGGGTTTCGCTCTTTCAAAGGCATATCATTTCTCCTTTCCTAAGCCAATCGCGGCAATGGCTAGCTCAAATCCTTACCCAAAAGAATCAAATGAAATCCAGGGCGATAGGCGTTGGGGTGGATACCTATCACCCGAAAGCCATGCTCCAGATACCAAAGATAATCAACCCGGCTGCTTTGCAGACTGGCCATGGCGTCAGAAATACTGTCTAAAGGCTTTTCGTGAATATTGAAGCCCTGGGAGCTAATTCCGCTGCGAAAGGTCAGATACCCCTTTTTCCTGGCATAGGCCTCTGCTGCAAGAAACAGCTCGTCCAGCTTATGCTCCAGCTTGAAGGTCCCATGATCGTCAAAGCCGCTGCACTCCAATTCCAAAGCTCTATACCCCACCAGCTCCCGGCACAGAATCCAGCCCTTGGGCGTTTCTGCATCCTCGCCCAGATACCAGCCAACGGTTTTAATCGTCTCGTCAATATCCGTCAACTGGCCGTAAGCCTCTCTAAAGGTAGGCCACCACTCTGGTTTTATTCTGTGCATAAGCTCTGCTACGGCTCTGGCACTCTCCTCATTCAGTTCGTACACATTCATCCCAAGCCGCGCTCCTTTCGGAAGGCATCCATAAACTTTTTACAGGCGTATGCCTGCATCAGCTTCTCCTCCTCCCAGCTCCATAGCTTTTCCGCGTCAATCATGCGGGCAATCTCCTCTGGCGAGGGCTCTGCAGGAAAGATTTTGCAGGGGTAGCTCTCACAGTAGCCGCAGTGGGTAAGTCCTTTCTCAAGCACACACTTCTGAGTCTTGCAGTTCTTGAGACTGCGTCTTCATGCGTGCTGGCACAACCATCACAAATAATCGTGCTTGGGTTGCCGTCAAAATTAGGTCTTTGCTTTTTCCATACCCCACAGATTTCCGCACGCCGGTCCTCCCGCTCCACATTGGGCCGGTAAATCAAGCACAAATCGCAGCGCGTCCCGCATTTTGCGAATACAGCGTCCACTTTGCCCTCCAATTATACAAAAGATTTCTTATGTACTAAAGCCCTGAACTTCCAAACCATTCTGCCGCCTGGGCACGGATAGCCGGCTTTCTGGGCCCGATATCTCCTTTGTTTTCAATTTGGCAGAAATACTGACTTCCAGCAAAGTCTATCCCCATATGACCACACCAATGCTCTACTGTCTCAATGATGTGCTGGCACTCCCCGGGCCGTGTGCCCGTTCGCAGCGCAATGGCATAGCAGCGTTTTCCCGTTGACATTACACGACGATTGGGGTTTGGATTTGTATCGCTGAAAGGAGTACACCGGTCAATGAACACCTTAAACTGTCCGGGCACATCCGCCCAATAGGAGGGCGCGGCAATGACCAGCACGTCTGCTTCGTCTATCTTATCCAAAAGTGTCTCCATGTCGTCCTGCCATACACAGCGGCAAGTACCATAGCACCTTTTGCAGCCAAGACAATACTGGATGTTGAAGTCACCCAAGCAGAGCAGCTCTGTCCCTGCTGGGCAGGTTTCCTTGACCGCCAGCAGTATTTCTTGTGTCGCGCCGGTCTTCTTCGGGCTGGCATTGAAAAGCAAAATTTTCATCCTGCCGCCTCCTGTTCCGCGTATTTTTGAATGGAGTTGTATTCCTCTCCCGATATCTCATATATTCCATTATAGGGCTGCTCAATGAAATACTCTCCATTCCGGCTTTCAGGCCTGTGGCAGACAAACAGCGTGGAGGTCCCGCTCTCCCAGAAATTCATATCCACCTTAATCCAGTTCTCCACATTTACCGGCGCGTCCTGAATGCTCTCAGTGTTTGTGGTTCTGCCGTTCCCTTTCAGGAGAAACAACACGTCCTCTGCGCGGGCGTCCACAAGTTCTACCTCTTCCCCGCCCGGCTGGGTCAGAGTGATGCTTTTCAGGTCTGCAAAGTCCGGCAAATGGAGTTCATAGCTTCTCATGCTGGAATAAAGAGCCCAGAATCCAACAGTCAACACCAGCACCGCCCCAACACAGCACAGAGCCAGTGCGAAGCCTCTTTTTTTCGTCATATAGATACACCTTCCTTTTTATTTGTCTATTTGCAGATTCTGCCCCGCAGGTTCCACCCCCGGGCTTCCGTTACCTCAACCCGAGCGAACTGGCCCACCAGTTCCTCTCCGCCAGGGAACAGCACGGTTAAACTGCCTGCCGTGCGTCCGGAAAGCAGACCGCTTTTCTCATCCTTATTCTCCACAAGTACCCGCTGCACACTGCCAGCCAGCTTTCGGCAGTTCTGACTGGCAATCTCCTCCTGGACTTTCAGCAGTTCCGCGAACCACCGGGTTTTCTCCTCATGAGAGACAGGGTCCGGCATGGATGCTGCTTTTGTGCCGGGCCGGGGTGAATAGATAAAGGTAAACAGGTTTACAAATTCCACCTGCCGAATTAAACTGACTGTGTCCAAAAACTCCTCATAGCTTTCCCCAGGGAAGCCCACAATCACATCAGAGGTAAAGGTAATATCCGGCATGACTTTCCTGGCATATGCAATCAGCGACAGGTACTTTGTTCTGTCATACCGGCGGTTCATCTCCCCCAGCACTCTGTCATTCCCAGACTGGAAAGGAAGGTGAATATGGTGAGGAATATGTTTACTGGCGGCCATCACATCAAACAGCTCTTTCGAGGCATCTTTTGGGTGAGAAGTCATAAACCGCAGGCGGTAATCACCCTCAATGGCATCCAGCTGCCGCAGCAGCTCCGCAAAATTCACTGGCTGAGCCAGCCCCTTGCCGTAAGAGTTTACGTTCTGACCCAATAGGGTGATTTCCTTATACCCTGCCTCTACCAGTTCCCGGCACTCCCCAACAATATCCTCTGGGCGGCGGCTTTTTTCCCGCCCGCGCACATAGGGCACAATGCAGTAGGAGCAGAAATTATCGCAGCCATACATGGCTGTCACCCAAGCCCGGGCGCCTCCATCCCGGCGGATGGGAATATCCTCCCGGATGGTTTTCTCCTCATGGCCCAAAAGCATAATCTGCCGCTGCTCAGTAAGCAGCTGGCAGAGCAGCTCGGGCAAGCGGTGGATAACGTGGGTTCCAAACACTAAGTCTACAAAGGGGAAGGTTTTTTGCAGGCGTTCCGCTACTGGCTGCTGCTCGGTCATACAGCCGCAAACAGCCACAATCAGCCCAGGCCGCCTGCGCTTTAGGTGCTTTAATGCCCCTACATTTCCAAATACCCTGTCCTCCGCATGCTCTCGGACCGCACAGGTGTTGAAGAGGATAAAGTCCGCCTCTTCCGGGGAGTCCGCAAAGCCAAAGCCCATTTGGGCCAGCAAGCCCTTGATTTTCTCACCATCTGCCACATTCTGCTGGCAGCCATAGGTACGCACAAAGGCCAGCGGTGTACCGCTTACCCTCTCGCCCATTCTCTGACGTACGTCTGATATATATGCTGCTGTCTCCATCAGCCCTATCCTTTCTGCTGTGCGCTTCATACTTTCCAAATACTGATTTTTATATTCTACCACAAAGTCTTCAAAACTGCAAGCCGGTTTCCGGCAGAGCTATCCTCCAAAAGTCAGTTTTGATTTGGCGTTAAGAAAAACGTAAGCAACAGCTAGGGAATGTTTTAATACTCCTTCGATACAATATAGAAAACAAACGCAAAGGAGCCTCTGCCGTGAAAACAAATTTCCTCACACAAAGCAGCAATCTGGACTTCATCTTAAATGCCCTGTTGGCCATCTCTGGCTGTATGCCGGGCGCGGTATTCTATGTGACTTTAGAGCCCCGCAGAGCTGCCTATGCCCAAGATGAACAGGCATTCCGTGTTACACAGGACGTCGCTGAGCTGGAATTGGACTTCATTGTCGAGACCAGCGGCAGCAGCGGCTCCATTCTAATAGAAGATGCCCAAACCGGTCACGCCATCTGGCAGCGGGACGTGCGGGAAAGTATTATCTTTACACAGCCAGTGGGGCCTTTGAAAAAAGAGGGCCAGTATACACTGCGCTTTCTCGGTACGGCCTCGGCGCTGACAAAAATTACTGTCTCCTCTCAGAGCGGCATCATCCGGGAGATACCTCACTCCTCCCAGCCCAGTGAACAGCCCTGTCTGGCTCAGGTATAAAAGTCACACCCTGCTCCAAGTTTTGGAGTAGGGTGTGACTTTTTCATTGAGATAGCTCATATTGCTCTCGCCAGCGGAGAAGCCACTCCAACTGGCCATCAATATCCCGGTCATCTAAGCAGTCGGGACCGAACAGCTCCACAATGGTGGCCTGCGTAGAAAAATGCTGCATAGCAATCAGGGCGTGAAAAGCACCTGTCTCTTCCTGGCTTATATGGCTCTCCAGCCTATATTTAGGCAAAAAGCGCTCAAGCAGCAGCTCAGACTTGGCCAAGTTCTCTTCCGCATAAAGGAAATACTCGGTGGCATCGCAAATCAATGCAGCATCATACATAGGGAATCCTATGCAAGAGGTATCAAAATCGTGAACATACAGCTTACCCTCTTTTGTCCGGCGGATATTTCCAGAGTACATATCCCCATGGCAGTAGCCCATGGGCAGCAGCTTTAGCTGCTCCCATAGCGCGTCTCCGTACACAGCGTATTCCTCCGCTTTGGGGTACTCCTTCTTCCGTAGGATATCTACATAGCGCCCAATATAAAACTGCTTGTCCCGAACAGGCAGCAATCCGGTATATTCCCTCATTTCCCGATGGAGGCGGCCCACCAGTGTGCCGATAGCTTCTATATCCCGCTCCGGCTGAGAGTCCTCTCCTTCAAGAAATTCGTAGAGAACCAGCAGGCCGCCCTCATAGGGAGCGTAAGGTGCGCCCTCCTTGGTCAGATAAACGGCAGGCACTGGAAACCCCCGTTTTTGCAGGAATACCTGTACCTGTGTACCTGTAACAGCTGGCTCTGCCAAAGAAGGCTTAATGAGCCGCAAAAAATATTTCTGTCCTTCCGAATATGCCGCATAAGCCAAGCTGCCGCTGTCCCGCAGCAGCTCCAGCTTATCGAATGAGATGGGATACCAGGCATTTATCTCCTGCAAAATCTCCATATTTGCCTCCGCGTTATTTATCCAGCAACTTCAGCACCTCTGGGAATGCCTCCAGGCTCCGGCGCAGAATGCCGTGCATCTGGGCAATGGCTATACCATAGTTAACGATGGGGACTCCCGCCGCTTTTGCCCGGGCCACACGGCTCTGCATCTCCTTCTCGTTGAGCATACACCCTCCGCAGTGGATGACAAGCTGATATCCTGCTGGGTCCTCCGGGAATTCACCGCCAGAGGTAAAGCTGTACTGGGGCTTAACGCCTGTATATTTCTCAATCCAGGCAGGCAGCTTCACTGTTCCGATGTCTCCGCATTGGCGGTGGTGGGTGCAGCCCTCAGAGATAAGCACCCTGTCGCCGTCTTTCAGAGCAGCCAGCCGGGCCGCTCCCTTGACCAGCAAGGGCAGGCTGCCCTTGTACCGGGCAAACAAGATAGAGAAAGAGGTGAGCAGCACATCCGCCGGGGTGTTCTCTGCCACCTTTTCAAAGGCTTGCGAGTCAGTAATCACAATTTTAGGCTTGACTGCCAAGGTATGCAGGGTTGCGGCCAGTTCCTGGGTCTGACAAGTGACAAACGCACAGTGGGCATCCAAAATATCCCGCATGGTCTGCTGCTGAGGCAGAATCATGCGTCCCTTCGGAGCGGCAGCGTCAATGGGAGTCACCAGCACAGCCAAATCTCCGGGCGAGAGCAAGTCGGACACAATCTTCCGCTGGTTCTCCGCCTTGCCCGCAAAAGCCCCCAGCTTCTCCTTCAACGTGACGATATTCTCCCCTGTCTTGGCACTGACGAGCAGCTGCCCCTCTGTCGGAACTGGTCTCTCCTTCAACAAATCGGCCTTGTTCAAGGCAGTGATATAGGGCAGTCCCCTCTCCCGGAACAGGGACAGCAGCTCCAAATCTTGGGGGCTCATTCCGGTTTGGGCGTCCACCACCAGCACGGCGATGTCTGTTTTCGCCAGTATCTCCCGGGCCTTTTGTACCCGCAGAGCACCCAGCTCCCCCTCGTCATCCAGGCCGGGTGTGTCAATAATCACTACCGGGCCGATGGGCAGCAGCTCCATGGCCTTTTTTACCGGGTCTGTGGTGGTGCCTTTTACATCAGAGACCACCGCCAGCTGCTGGCCGGTCACAGCGTTTACAAGACTGGACTTTCCCGCGTTGCGCATACCGAAAAAGGCGATATGGGGTCGCTCGGCGGAAACGGTTTCATTCAGGCTCATTGTGTACTTTCTCCTTTCAACTTTGATACTATTTTTGCCACCATGCAGCACTTTTTTGTTACTCAAAAACCCGGATAGTATATCCGTCAATGGTTGTGATTGTGCATACCCTGCCGCCCCAGGGCCGAGTCTCTACGGGTGTGATGCCCGTCCAGCCCCTGGCAATGACATTATTCGTACAACTGCTCTACCCCCTGCACCTGCATGAAGGAAATCTCTCTGCCCGCAGGCTCTCCCGCGAACATCTGAAAGCCTGTGAACGGGGCCAGATGGGTGCTCTCCACCTCCGGCGGAATATCGAACACAACGCCATACATCCCCCGGCCCTGTCCGTCCCTCTCCACAATATTGCTGTACCAGCCCAGCACGCCCTCAAACCATTTCGCTGTCCTGTCCATATCAGGAGTCAGGTAAATAGGGGCGTTCTCCTTTACAAAATAGCCTTTCTCGCTGAATCTGCTCATTCCTGTTCCCTCATTTCCAATATTCCAGCAGCGCTTCATCAATAGGGGCCCTCTTTTCCCCGTATCCGGCTGTAGAGCGCATCTGCTTCTGATTCCTCCACAGGGAGGATGTCCAAAAGCTCGTTTCCTTTCGCATCCTTTACAATCATACCGCATTCCTTCCTTTACGATTCCGCCAGCCCCTTCAAAAAATCCTGGAACCTATCCAAATCCCGCTGGTTCGGGTGGTGCTTTGCAATGCCTCCCACCAGCTTCCAGGGGCCGAAAGTGTCGTAGCCTTTGCAGGAAAAAGCTCCCGCCACCTCCAGGCCCAGCTCCTCCAACCGGGCCTGGAAGCCGCGGATATATCCCTTGCTTCCGCTGCCGCTGGTGCATACCGCGAAAACCCGGGGCAAATTCCCTTTCCGCTGCTGTGCGATAGAGGCAGCCAAATCCAGCAGGCTGGCATGGGGCTTGCCCATATAAATGCCAGAGGCAAACCCAATCAGCCTGTATGAGGAAAGCTCCTCTGCCGTCACCTGGCCCACGGGGAAAATATCCGCTTCCCCGGCGGCGGAAACCAGCCGCTTTGTGTTTTCATGATGGTTGGAAAAGCAGACGATTGCCGTCTGATTCATAGGTCCTCTCCTTTAGCGGAATTCTCTACATACAGCTCCGTATAGCCACATTCCGGGCACACAGCACAGCGCAGCTTGCCCTGGATTTTTGGAAAAAACTTCTTTTCCTTCCCCAGCAGCACCCGGCCGTGAAACGACTCATCATACAGGGCATATCCCTCCTGCATTTCAGTATCACAGCGCAGACATTTTCTCATGGTGAAGCTCCTTTCATCTGTGTAGTATCAGCTGGATTAGCTGTACCGCCTTTTCCCGATTCCGCTCCAAAAACTCCAGAAACGCCGTCACGTTCGGGTACTGGGAAATCAGCACAATGCTGCGGTAATCGTCAATCGTATCGGCCTCCAACTGGTTCAGCGGGTACTCCCGGAGGACGATTTCCAAATCGCTGTCCTGCCGGAACCGCCACTCGTTATAGAGCTCCCCGGCGGTTTTCCTGTCAAAATCCTCCTCCGGGATGCCCCCGTTGGTCTCAGCGCAGAAGTGGTTAATATTCACCTCCGTGCCCGCCATATTGAAGTCAATAAGCCCCGCGAAATGGTCATTCTCAACCATAATGTTCGACCAGTTCAAATCTCCCTGTATCACGCAACGGGGCAAGCGCTTATATACGGCCTTGATGCGCTCACGCTTTGCCCTGTTGAACTCGGATACCTTTTGGGCCAATTCGGACTCGCCCAGCTTATGCAGGGCCTCCACCAGAGTGTTCAAGTTGTCCTGCTTCTCGTCAATATCCACGTCCAGCGGGGCCAAATCAATTATGCTCCACATAGAATTTGCGGGTGATAAATCACAGCCCGAATACTTTCTGGACAGCAGGCCAATGGAGCGCAGAACCTCCCGGCGCACCTGCTCATGGTTGCAGGAATCCTGAGCTTCACGCTCGGTCTGGCCTTCCAGATAGTCGGACAAGTAGCAGACACGGCCCTCCCAAGGGGTCAGATAGCGCCCGGAAAGGTTCTTGTACAGCCTGGGCGTGGCTACGCCGATTTCACGGTATCTTTCGCACAGCCGGGAAATCGAGGCCAGCCGCTCCTCTGTAATGACCGCATCGTTGATTCGCAGGACATATTTCCCGTCAATGAAAATATTTAAACGGAAATCCCCATCCTTGGTGGAGTCGTTCTCCTGGTATTGGGTTATGTCCTTGATACCGTAATTTTCCAGGATGGCTTTCAGCGCGGCACGGTCCATGATTCCACTCCCCCTTCCTACCGCCTGGGCAGGCTTAAAGTACCATCAGCAAAGTTCCCGCGCCGATAAGCACACAGCCAATGGCGGATTTGATGGTAATCTTCTCGTGCAGAAAAATGAACGCCAGCAACAGGGTAATCACTACGCTCATCTTGTCAATGGGCACCACCTTAGAGGCCTCGCCCATTTGCAAAGCCTTGTAATAGCACAGCCAGGAAGCGCCTGTTGCCAAGCCGGACAATATCAGAAATATCCAACTTTTGGGCGTTATCCCGGTTATACCTGTCTGAGTGTGAGTGATAAACACCATTGCCCAGGCCATAACAACCACCACTAGGGTGCGGACAGCTGTAGCCAGATTGGAATTTACCCCCTCGATTCCCACCTTCGCTAGAATAGAGGTTAGCGCCGCAAACACGGAGGACAGCACAGCAAACAGCAGCCACATATTTTTCTCCCTCATTTCATCCCCATCTCTCATTTCCAGCTCTATTTGATTCCAAGCAATCCGTAGATGAACAGCACAACTCCCATCATCACCCACACGCCGCCTATGAAAAACAGGGCGAATCAGAACCGGAAGTCCCTGCGGTTGGAGTCCTTGATGTCCTTGATATTTTGCTCCGCAATCTCCCGCACCTTGTCCTTGGGAATGCGCTTCAGCTCCTCCTCTACCATCTTATAGCCAACCTCTTTGGTCTCCGGGCTGGCGTAGTCCTCCAAATACTCGCTGAGAGTCATCAGGGCGTTGGGATGGCAGCAATTGAGAATCTGGCCGCTTTTGCACAAGCTCATAAACCGGTCGCCGGTACGGCCCTCCCGGTAGCAGGCGGTGCAGAAGGACGGGATATGCCCGTTCTCCATCAGCCAGCGGACCACCTCGTCCAGGGTGCGCTGGTCAGAAACATCGAACTGCTCCGTATCATGGGGCCGCTCCTCCTGGGTGTAGCCGCCCACAGAGGTCCGGGAGCCGCCGCTGACCTGGGAGATGCCCAGCCGCAGCAGCTTGGAGCGCACAGCCTCTGTCTCCCGGGTGGAGATAATCATGCCAGTATAGGGCACGGCCAGCCGGATGCAGGCAGTGATGTGGGCAAAGGTCTCGTCATCAATGCCGTTGTCGAACTGGGTGGGGTCAATATCGTCCGCCTTCTTTAAGCGGGGCACGCTGATGGTGTGGGGCCCCACGCCGTGGACAGCCTCCAAGTGCTCGGCGTGCATAATAAGCCCGGCGAACTCATACTTATACAGTTCCAGGCCAAACAGTACACCCAGGCCCACGTCGTCAATACCGCCCTCCATGGCCCGGTCCATGGCCTCAGTGTGATAGTCATAGTTGTGCTTAGGGCCAGTGGGGTGCAGCTCTTCATAGCTCTTTTTATGGTAGGTCTCTTGGAACAGGATATAGGTGCCAATGCCCGCCTCTTTCAGCTTGCGGTAGTTCTCCACCGTGGTGGCGGCAATGTTCACGTTCACCCGGCGGATGTCGCCGTTTTTGTGGTGCACGCTGTAGATGGTCTTGATGCAGTCCAGAATATACTCAATAGGGCTGTTTACCGGGTCCTCCCCAGACTCAATGGCCAGCCGCTTGTGACCCATATCCTGCAGGGCAACCACCTCAGCCTTGACCTCCTCCTGGGTCAGCTTCTTCCGGGGGATATGCTTGTTGATGGCGTGATAAGGGCAGTAGACACAGCCATTGACACAGTAGTTGGAGAGGTACAGGGGGGCAAAAATGACGATACGGTTGCCGTAGAAAGCCAGCTTAATCTCCTCTGCAATCTCATACATTTTCTCAATCTTGTCCGGCAAATCGCAGGCCAGCAGAACGGAGGCCTCCCGGTGAGTGAGCCCGGAGCAGACACAGCCAGCCTCTGTCTTCTGGGGCCGGGCCTTCTCCAAGATTTCATCGATAAGCTCTGCATTGTGCTTGTTCTCCTCTGCGTAGCGCAGTGTCTCAAGGATTTCCTCATCATTGATGAATTCCTCCGCGTGCAGGGATTTAGGGTCGTACTTTGCCATAGTAATTACTTCCTTTCTTTGGGGCAGATTTCTCTTTGCTTCAGATTTTTATTTTTTGCCGGATTTCAGCTTTTTAGCGGTGGAAGCCCTCTTGTAAAGGGCAAGAATAGAGCAAACGTTTTTCCTTTGACTTCAGCCGTATCTCGGGAATTTTCTGAAGCAGCCGAATACTGACGCTGTTCTCCTCATCAACATCAAACAGCACCTCTTTGATACCCAGTTCCCGCAGGTATTGCAGCATTACCTTCATACATGCCAGCCCGATTCCTCTTTGCCGGAAACGAGAGGAAACCCAATAGTACATAAAAATCGAGTTTTCCTTGCCATTATAATCATACAGCCCAAACCTCCCGCAAGGTGCATCCTGATAAAATATCACGACTGCGTCATCGTAAGGCGGCTTCCGTGCTTCAAGATACCGGTATTCATTCTCTATGCTGTAATCCGTATCGAAGCCAAACCACCGGTTCAGCTCTTCGATATCCTCACGGAATAAGGGATACAGTGTTTCTAGGCTCTCCCTTGTAATCGATTCCAATCTCAATTCACGATTTATCTGAATTTGCATGCTAACTCCCTTGCCAAATCACCTATATACCGCGCTCATATTTTTTCAAGAACCCCTCCACATCCTCAATCTCTTCTTCCAACACCGCTCTGTACACATCCACAGAGTGAAACTTGTCAAAGGCGTATAAATTACGGGCAATGAGCTCTTGCTTTAACCTGGTGATTTTCTCCTTTTGGGCTGCTGTGGCTCGGGTAGCAATATCGTCACAAAAGCGCTCTGCCTTGCCGATTGTCTCCCGGTCAAAGAACCACAAATCGAAGTTCCAACGTTCTCCGTCCACGATTGCCTCAAATCCCTGGAACCATACAGTCTTCCCCTCATCGTTGACCTCCTCCTTCGCCTCGTACCAGAAGGGATGGAAGATATCAATCACATACCTCGTCAGCTGATACAACTTTTCCAGCGACATGCCGTCATTTTCAATGTCGATATCAATATCATTCCAGGCCATCATATCCATCCGGCAGCTGCCGATAATGTGGGGTCTGCCATATTTTTCCAGTTCAGTTAAAAGGCCGCTGTTATACAGGATGGCCTCTGCCTGCTCTTTTCTTTTCATATCTTTCCCTCACTTTTTTCTGCCAGCACGCAATACCAAGGAGCGTTGTCCACTTTCATATTTGCAAATTGGGATAGATAGGCCATGACAGCAATCTTTGAGTACCCCAGTTCACGCAGCTTTATTAGCAGAAGCTCCCGCTTGATGGGGTGATAGTGCTCCTCAAACACTTCTTTTTGCATAAACCTTCCATCCTTTTCAAACACATAAAGAATGTTAAAGGTGATAGAACCATCCAAATGATAATCCCATACCTGTGTCAAATTGATGCGGGTATCCCCGTCAAAGAAAGGTGCATATGGAAAAAATCGCTCTCTTTGCTGCAATATAAGGTCCCAGTTTCTTATCTCAAAATAAAGATAGCCGCCGGGCTTTACCAGCGCGTCCATCTGCCCCAGAGTATACAGTACATCCTCATTGCTCACATAGGGCAGGGAGTTTCCGGTGCTGGCCACGCAGTCAAAGGGGCCGGTGAAGTGCTCAGCCACCTTTCGGAAATCACAGCATTTCAGCTCAACCTCCAGGTTTCTGGCCGCCGCCTTTTTCCGGCAGTTTGCCAGCATCTCCTTACTCAGGTCAGAGCCGAACAGCCGAACACCCAGCTCCGCCAGCTGCAAAGTGGCGCTGCCGGAGCCGATGCTCACGTCCAGCAAAGTCTTGATATCCCGGCCGTTCAGAATATTCTCCCAGTGGGCTTTGAACATCTGATACCGGCTCTCACTTTCAATCAGGTCATAGATATCCGCTCTGTCATATAGGCTTGGCATATTTAAGCGCTCCTTACTTTTTGATATCTCCCCTATCCGTCACAATCTCATACCCTACAGACGCCACCCGGGCGCTCAGGCAGTCCTTGCACTGAGCGGATTCCTCTCCTGTGCAAATCTTGTTGTCGTAGAGCTCATATTTTTTCCGAACGGACACCGGTGACAGGTTAGGCATCACCACATTGGCCCCAGCCAAAATGCCCAACTCCCGGCCCTCGGGGTGAATGGTCCCCAAAGCCGTGGTGGCGGGCAGCAGCACTGGCGGGTGTATCAGCCGGATGATGGAGAGCAGATAGCAGGTCTGCTCCAAGGTCCCGGCAGAATGCTCCCGGAAGGGTGTATCTTTATGGGGCACAAAGGGGCCAATCCCGCACATGTCAGGCTTAAACTCCTGGATAAACTTCAAATCCTCTGCCAGCGTATGGCTGGTCTGTCCAGGCGACCCCACCATAAAGCCGCACCCCACCTGATAGCCCAGCTCACGCAAATCCCGGAGACAGCGCATCCGGTTCTCGAAACGCATTTCTGCTGGGTGGAGCTTGCCATAGTGCTCTTGGTCGGCAGTCTCGTGGCGGAGAAGATAGCGGTCAGCCCCAGCCTCTCTCAGCTTTTGATAGCTCTCCCGGCTGCGTTCCCCCATGGAGAGGGTCACTGCACAGTCTGGGTGGGCGGTTTTCAGCGCAGTGACAATACGGCAAAGCACCTGGTCCGTAAAGAAGGGGTCCTCTCCCCCCTGCAGCACAAAGGTCCGAAAGCCCAGCCGGTAGCCCTCCTCTCCGCAGGCAAGAATCTCCTCCTCCGAGAGACGGTAGCGCTCACAGTGGGCATTGCTCCGGCGGATACCGCAGTAAAGGCAGTCGTTCCGGCAGATATTGCTGATTTCAATCAGCCCGCGGACATAAACCGCGTTTCCGTAAATCGCCCGACGCACTGCTATAGCCTTCTCAGCCAAAAGGTTGGCAGCCTCTGGGCACTGGGCCTCCACCAGCTCTTGATATTCGGATAAAGCCAGGCTATGCGCCTCAGCTAGTTTTTCAATAAGTTCCCGTATCCGCTCAGTCATGGCCAGTAACCCCCGAAAGCGCCGTCTTTACGCTGACTCCCGGCAGATTCCCCACCTTCCCAGCCAGAGTGGAGATAATGTCCTGAGGCGCGTCAATGGCGATACTGATAATATTGATATTCCTGGCCCGGTAGGGGATGCCCATCCGGCCAATAATAAACTCGCCATAGGCATGAAGCAGGCTGTTCAGCTTCTCCACCGAGCCGCCTTCTTCCACAATGATGCTCATAACCGCAACTCTTGTTTCCATAGAATTTGCGTCCTTTCTTCAAATTTATATCATAAAAACGCCTATAAAAACAGCGCCGTACCCCTTTAGGCACGGCGCAAGGTAAGCAAAACAAAGCCGTACCTTTCACGCAGGCACAGCGATAACCGCAAGGGTAACGCTGCCCTTAGTGTCAGGCGTTGTATATAAATTTATTCTATCAAAGGAGTGGGTAAAAGTCAAGAGCAGTTCGCGTTTTTTAAGCAGATTTGGCCTTGTTTGGGATAAAGATAAAACCTGGCAGTCGTATCCCGAGTGCTGTCATGGACTTCATCACAGAGAATAAATCCCGCCAAATCAAAGAGCTCGGCGAACACAGGATGGTAATACACCACCCAGATGTCTCGGTCTCGCTGGCCCTGACTTTCTTTCAGCTTCTCAATGACCTGCTCAAACACACTGTGCCCAAAAGGATTGTAGAAATAGAACACATCATAGTCGTTGTAGTGCCCAAATTCCGTGGCGTTGGCCTGAATGCACTGGGCAGGAATGGAGAGCTTTGCCATATTTCTGCGGGCAATCTCCAGCAAATGACTGTCCAAGTCCAGACCCGCTACCTGGCGATAGCCGCTCTCTGCCGCGCATTTCATGCACATCCCCTTGCCGCAGCCCACTTCCAAAAAGCACACTTCTCCGGCTGGACTGGGACAGCGCGGAGCATCCGTTTCATATCTCCCTCGTCTGTCATGCTATAGCCGTGGAACTCGGCGGTGTTCTCCTGGATGTCCCCCACATAGACCATACTGAAATCCAGGCCATGGGCTCTCTCCTTCGCATAATTCAGCAAAAACTTACCCCATCTTTTTGTCCGAACGCCAATACTGTAGTTTCCCATGTTGATGCCTCCCTTTTTGCTTTTACCTACAATATCGCTGATTGAGTTGGGGTGGTTACAGCCTAACAAAAGTAAAACATAATGTGAAGCTCTGTCTTAAAACAGAAAAACCAGCCCTGTGACAGGCCGGTTTTTCTGATTGCCGGGAAAAAGGTTTATTTAGAATCCTGCCGGGGCACTGGGCAAATCACCCAGGTTGTTGCTCTCATCACCGTCTGGAAGAGAGCGCAGATACTCGCTGCCATTTCGGCTGGCAATTGCCACGCCCCGGATACCGCCCTGTTTCGCCAGAGCGACTCCCTCCCGCTTTGAGAGCACCTGGCCGTCAGAAAGCTCATAGCCAGCAATTTTGCCGTTTTTGCGCACCAGCTTGGTGATACTCTTTGCGTCCTTATTGGGGACGGGATTCATAATGTTGATATTGGCCGGCAGGTTTCCAATCCGGCCGTCACGTTCCTGTGTCACTTTCATCCTTCCTTTCCGCGCGAATCATGGATGTGTGGGACTTTGATTCCAAACATAGTGTGCCGCCTCTGCGTCCCAAATATGCGGGTATGGTATGATATAGTTAATGCAGTGCAAAAGAAGATTCTCTTCTTTTGCACTGGCGGCTTTGCGGCCAGTTTGAGAATCGGTATATACCGATTCTCAAACTCATTTACTATATCTGCTGCGTGATAAATTCTTTTTGGGAAAAACAGCACCATTTCTGGCCAAAACAGACAGTGTTTCGGAGTTTTCGAACAGACTCTAAGCACCACAAAAGATTTTGCATCATCTTTTCCTTGACGTAACCAGCAAAATAGCTTATCATGTATATGTACTTCATATCATCCGCTTTTCGTAGTGGGAAATTGCTTGATACATTGTACACAGTATTTTGGGAGGTGAAACGGATGGTTGCCAGAGCATATAGTATGGGCACATATGGAATGGACGCTTTTCCTGTAGAGGTGGAGACTGACCTCTCCTCTGGTTTACCCAGTTTTGAGGTGGTTGGGCTGCCGGACACAGCTGTGAAGGAATCCCGTGACCGGGTGCGTGCGGCCATGAAAAACTGTGGGTTTGATTTTCCCCTTAAACGCATTGTCATCAACCTGGCCCCTGCCGACAAACGGAAGGAAGGCCCCATCTATGACCTTCCCCTGCTGGTCTCGCTGCTGAAATCCTCTGAACAGCTGGACAGCCCCACCAGTGACGCTGTCTTTTTAGGAGAACTCTCCCTGGGCGGCGCAGTTCGTCCTGTGCGCGGCGTGCTGCCTATGGCAGTCAAAGCAAAAGAGGCTGGTTTTCACCGGCTGTTTGTACCAGCAGGCAATGCCGCAGAGGCCGCTGCCGTAAAAGGCTTGAAGGTTTATCCAGTGGAAAACGTGACCCAGCTGATGGAGCATCTGACTGGAAAAGAACTGATTCCTCAAGCGAAGCACAAATTTCAGACTGGTGAGCGAGACCCCCTGCTGGACTTTGCTGACGTTAAGGGACAAGTAGTCGCCAAGCGGGCCCTGGAAATCGCGGCCAGCGGAAGCCATAGTGTGATTATGATTGGTCCGCCTGGCTCTGGGAAAAGTATGCTGGCCAAACGCCTGCCCTCTATCCTGCCGGATATGACCTTTCAGGAGGCGCTGGAGGTCACTATGATTCACTCAGTGGCGGGAAACCTGCCGTCCGGCAGCTCCCTGCTCAGCTCCCGGCCCTTCCGCTCTCCCCATCATACAATCTCCACTGCCGGGCTCTCTGGAGGCGGAACCTCCCCAAGGCCAGGTGAGATATCCCTTGCCCATAATGGCGTTCTGTTTTTGGACGAGCTTCCGGAGTTTCCCCGCCCTGCCATGGAGGCACTGCGCCAGCCCATGGAGGATGGGAAAGTGACCATCTCCCGGGTACATGGCAACGCCACCTTCCCCTGCAAATTTATGGTGGTCGCGGCCATGAACCCCTGCCCCTGCGGTTACTTTGGACATCCCACCCGGCCCTGTACCTGTCAGCCCTATGCAGTGGAGCGGTATCTGTCCCGTATCTCCGGACCCCTGCTGGACAGGCTGGACCTTCATGTAGAGGCAGCGCCAGTTGAAGTCACCCAGCTGGCCTCAAAGAAGAAAGGGGAAAGCTCCGCCTCTATCCGGAAACGAGTCAACGCGGCCAGACAGCGGCAGGTAGAGCGCTATGCCGGTATGGGCTGGACCTGCAACGCCGAGATTCCTTCCGCAAAGCTCCATGAGTTCTGCCCTATCACCATGGAAGCGGAGATGATGCTGAAAACCGCCTTTGAGCAGTTTGGTTTTTCCGCCCGAAGCTATGACCGTATTCTGCGGGTGGCAAGAACAATTGCCGACCTGGAATCCTGCGACGCTATTTCCACTGACCACTTGATGGAGGCCCTCCAATTCCGAACGCTGGACAGAAAATTCTGGGGAAGTCTTCGATAGGCCGGAAACGCAGAGGAAGCAGACCTGATAAGGTCTGCTTCCTCTTGAAAATGCACTTAGAGCACAATATGTGCCTTTCCAATCTCAAAGGGGCCGGGCATGGGCTCTATCCCCCGATGCTCGCCAAAATAGTCTGTCCCAAACACAATGGGCGTGCCGTCCGGTTCTTCAAATTTCTGCTCCGGCTCAAAGGCCATACCCAGGGTCTCTGTGGAGATGAAAGGCCTTTTGCCCTTTGGCATATGCTCATAGAGGTCTGTCTCCAGTATATAAGTGCCGTTTTCCTGCCGAATGGAAAGAGAGACCTCTGCATCCGTGACCTGGACAGCGTTCTTCTCTTTGTCCCAGGGTTTCGCGCCATTAAAGTACACATTACCCTCAGCCCATACAGGCAGGTGCATGTAGTACCTGTCGCTGGGAGCAGAGCCCATACCGCAGTACCCCTCGAACTCTTTATCCCATTCCTCAAAGGTTGGATAGCCGTTATAAGGGAACGTGCCGCAGAGCACATTGCCGTCATCCCAGCAGTTAGGCTCCATGTTCTCCATTCCTGCCCTCAGCAGGGGATGGATAGGCTGCTGAACAAAAATATTGTTATAAAACCGCATATCTCCATGAAGGAAGGTCATAAAGCCCGCCACCTCTGTCTGATGCGGGACATGATACGGCGTGTAGCGGGGAGATGACAGGGTTTTCGCACCGTTGTCCGTGCCAATACTGACAGACACCAGCCCGCCGGCAATCAGGTTGTGGACCAGTGCCACACCCTGGGTGGGCAGCTTCAAAGAGCGTGCTGACAGGAGCAGGTTGTTGTCAATCAGGGTGGGGCCATGGGAGACCTCCACAAAAATGTCCTCCCCTATGCCCATCATCAGCGCAGGTCCTGTCTCCGCCTTTTCCTCCTCCGGCAGATTGGGCAGGGTATTGTGATGGAAAAGGTTCTGAGTGACCCGGGTTCCCTGAGCCTGCCAGTCCAGCCACAGGCCGCGTGTACAGTGGTGGAAGTGGTTCCGGCGGACAATAACATCAATGGCCGCGTGCATCTTAATGCCGCCAATCTCCGCCCCGGCCAGGTTCTGCTTATTGTTGATATGGTGGATGTGATTGTCCTCAATGATTGAGAACACCCCGCCCAAATGCCCAACGATACCAGTCTGGCCGCAGTCGTGGATATCACACCGCCGCACAATATGAGAGCCGATGCGCTCCTTGCTCCAGCCCTCCCGCTGGGCCTGGCAGATGCACTCTCTCTCGGTCTGAGTGCCGTCCTTATACTTTTTGTGGAGCCATTTGTTGTCATTTTCCGGCTGGAGGTACTTGCCCAAAGAGATACCAGAGCATTTGGATTCATAGATGTCACAGTCTTCGATAATCCAGCCCTTAGACCAGTGCGGCCCAATCATGCCTTCTTGGTAGGCTGTGGGCGGCGCCCATTGCGTGGCAGCCATACAGACAGTGAATCCGGAGAGTGTGATATAGTTTACTCCCTCCCTGCTGGGGTAAAAGCAGCTGGGGCGCACACTGATTTCTACATTCTCTTGGTTAGGGTCCTTTCCCTGGAAATTGGCATAGAGTACGGTCTCATTGCTTGCCTCATCCTGCTCGGTATACCAGGTATAGAGTGAAAAGTCTGAATCCCAGGAGGCTTCTGAGCGCTGGGGATGCTCGACCTGTTCCAGCTCTGTTACCTCATACATGGACTTGCCATTCAGGTAGACATCGCCGGTATGGGCAACCATAGTGGCGACAAACCAATCTCCGCTGACTAACGCGGTAAAGGGGTTCCGCTCGCCGAAAATGCCATTGGAGATACGGGCAATCCATATGTTTTCACTATGCGGCTGCCAATGTTTTACTGGCTCTGCGCCAGTAATCACTGCCCCCAGCTTCTCTTCAGAGCGGTAGACTATACGTTTCTCATCGCTCTCCCCACCGTTCAGCGGGTCCACCCTTTCCCGATAGATACCAGGAGCTACCAGCACTTCATCGCCAGCGCGGGCAATTTTGGCTGCCTGGGAGATGGTCTGAAAAGGGGCCTGTTTTGAGCCGTCTCCACCTGGTTTGGCCTGTGCGGAAACATAAATTTGCATAGGATATACTCCTTTCGATTTGGTAAGAACTGCTATACATAAGATATCATACCCTATAATTCTAAAGTTTACAAGTCCCAAATCTAAAAAGCGTGGTGATAATTTATGCAGTATGGGAAAGTCATTCCCGGCGTGTTCCGGCAAAGGCCCAACCGGTTTATCGCCTATGTGGATACTGCGGAGGGAATGCAGATTTGCCATGTAAAGAACACCGGCCGCTGTAAAGAACTGCTTATAGACGGTGCGGTGGTATATCTGGAAGAAAGTTTCAACCTAAACCGAAAAACAAAGTTTGACCTTATTGCTGTGGAGAAGGGAGAACTCCTAATCAACATGGATAGTCAGGCTCCAAACCGGACAGCGGCGGAGTATTTGCCCACCCTTTTCCCCAACCTCAGCCTGCTGCGTCCTGAGACTCGCTTCGGCGGCTCCCGCTTTGATTTTTATGTGGAGACTCCGGACGAGCGCTGGTTTGTGGAGGTGAAAGGCGTTACTTTAGAGCGGGATGGCATTGCCCTGTTCCCAGACGCGCCCACTGCCAGAGGCGCGAAACATCTGCGGGAATTATGCGCTTGTATGGATAAAGGGTACAAGGCCTGCATCCTGTTCGTCATCCAAATGGAAGGAATCTGCCTCTTTACCCCGAACGCAGCTACAGACCCGGAGTTTGCGCAGGCTCTTGCAGAGGCATCCCGAAAGGGCGTACGGATTGAAGCAGTTAACTGTCTGGTAACACCAGGCAGTATGCAAATACATAGAAAAATAGAGGTAAATCTGTCAAATTAAAAAGAATCTTCATTTTCTTAGAAAAAAACTTTCAAAAACTCGGTTATAATTCTCAAAGTGAATTGACTTTTGTGTCAAACGCATATATTATTAGAGTAAGTTGTAGAGTCCACTATATTATTGTTGTGGGGAGGTAGATTGGCACCATGAAAGAAAGCAATCCTCAGTACTTCAAACTGACGAAATCAGAGAACGAAATCATGGAGCTCATGTGGAAGGAGGGACATCCCCTCTCCAGGTCAGAGATTATTGAGCTGACCCCAGAACGCTCTTGGAAATCCTCTTCCATTCATATCCTCTTGAACTCCATGCTGGACAAAAGGGCCATTGAGGTCGCTGGTTTTGTCCAGAGCACCAAAAACTATGCCCGTACCTTTACACCCTGCATATCCTCCGACCACTATGCGGTGATGCAGATTAAAAACAGTACAGTTTTTTCTCAGAACTCTGTGCCCAATGTAGTTTCAGCTTTGGTAGAGGATGTGACTACCCCTTCCATTTTGGACCAGCTGGAGGAAATTGTAAAGACGCGCAGACAGGAACTCAGCTAAAAAAACAGCTTGACCCGAGCCTTCTCCCGGCTGCTGCGCACGCGGTAGCTGGGATTTTTCCTCTTCTCTACATAAAAAGAGCAAGGCGGTTGTCTGGAGTACCAGACAGCCGCCTTTGCCCTTTCATTTTACCTGTAAGTTACATATTGAGAATAGACACAGCATCGTTGATGGTCTTTTCCATGGCCTCTTTTCCGTACTTGTCCACCTCGGCCTTGTTCTTCTCTCCATGGGTCAGACAGCCGGCTCCGCCGATACAGCCGCCTACGCAGGCCATACCCTCAATGAAGTTGCCGGCCAACGCGTTTTTGGACTTCTTCAGCAGGGCCATCCGGCAGGCCTCAATCCCGTCGCAGGGAACCGCTTTCAAGTCGAACTCAATGCCCTGCTCCTTCATGGCCTGTGCCACAGCGTCAGACACACCTCCCGAGCGGGCAAAGATGCGCCCATAGTAAGAGGCATTGTCCAGCACATCCTCGGGCAGCTTGGTGATATCCATATCCCGGCTGTCGTACAAGGCCTGCAGCTCTTCAAAAGTGAGCACCGCGTCAATCAACGGGCGAACCCGCTCCAAGCGGGCCTCTGCCTTTTTCGCGGTACAAGGCCCAATGAAGACTACCTTGCCTGTGGGGTCAGTTTCCTTTAAGTATTTGGCAAGCCGCGCCATGGGCGACAGGTTATGGGAGATATTCTCCGCCAGTTCCGGGAAGGCGGACTTGATATAGCTGACAAAAGCCGGGCAGCAGGAACTGGTCAGGAAGCCCTTCTCCGCCAACTCCTGAGACTCCTCCATGGCCACCATGTCAGCGCCCAGAGCAGCCTCAATCACAGTAAAGAATCCCAGTTCTTTCAGGCCGGTAATCACCTGGCCCAAGTTGGCATAGACAAACTGACTGGAGATAGAAGGCGCTACCACTGCATAGACCTTATACTTGGTATTGCCCTCGCTCTTTTTCAGCATATCAATCACGTTGAGCATAAAAGATTTGTCCGTGATTGCGCCAAAGGGGCATTGATAGACGCAGGCGCCGCACTGAATGCACTTCTCGTCATCAATGGCTGCGGCATTATCCTCCGTGATAGAGATGGCCTTTACTTTGCAGGCCACCTGGCAGGGGCGCTTGCGGTCCACAATAGCGGAATAAGGACAAACCTTCGCGCACTGGCCGCATTCCACGCATTTAGTCTTGTCGATATGGGCCACATGGTTGTGGTCAAAGGAGATAGCCCCCCGGCGGCAGACATCCTCACAGCGGTGGGCCAGGCAGCCACGGCAGGAATCCGTGACCTCATAGCCCGCCGCAGGACACTCGTCGCAGGCTATATCAATGACCTCAATGATGTTGGGGTTATCCGCATGGCCGCCCATGGCCATCTTTACCCGCTCAGCCAGAATGGCCCGCTCCTTGTAGACACAGCAGCGCATGGTGGGCTCTTTGCCGGGAACGATGATTTTGGGAATGTCCATCATGTTTTCCAGCAACTTGTCATTCCAGGCCATTCGGGCCGTCTCACGGAGGACTTTATATTTCAGATACTGTACTTTTGTGTCGAATCTTTTAATTTGGCTCACTTGGCTCACTTTGGGCCCTCCTTAAAAATCGCTTGAGCTATCATTTTGTCTGAGAATCACGGGAAGCTGTCTTTTGCCCAGCAAAGACCATACAGCACAGAAACCACTTAGGTTTTTATTTGGTCCTTTCTGGACAAAAGCCATCATCCCTGTGGATTTCAAACGGAACTTAGAAATAACTCACCTTTACTCGCTTGCCCATTTGTCTCAGGCATTCCACCAGTTCATCCGCCAAATTCATCTTTATACTGAACGTAATCGGCAAATCCGGGTTCTGGTGGGCAGGGTTGATGGCACGGCCTACAAAGAAGTTGATGTCCGTGGCTTCCTCAAACAGGAAACGGCTGATAAGTGCCGCGCCGTCCCGCTTCATACCCCAATCCTCATAGCGGTCGTTGTCTTTCAGATAGTCCTTGGCGTATTCCAGCACCCGGGCAATGGTGATAACGCCCTCAGTAACCAAGTCTACGCCTTCAATCTCGGCAGTAGGCGGCAAATCTGAGCCCTCAAAATTGAGACTTGGCTTCAGCGGCTTACGCAGGAATTTTGAGGCAATGGTAGAGGTAGTGCCGCCGCAGATAATATGCTTGCCCTCTTTCGAGAAGAACAGGCTCATCATTCGGTCACAGTCATCCCGGTTGGAAGGCGGGCCAAACAACAGATTCATGGGCTCACGCTTTCGGATGCGCACCACACAGGAGGTCACATCATCCTGGGGCTCGCCGCCGTAGAGCTTATAGCACTCGTCCACCAGCATGGTAGAGAGGGTTTTGGCAGTATAACCCGCAAGCACGATGGTCTCCATAAAGCTGGTGATATCTTCAATGGCCCAGCCGAAGTTATAGTTGATGCCCACGCCGGCATGGGGGCAGCCGTCACTCATGGCAATGAATACATCGTTTTCCCGCAGAGGAATGGTGGATTTGAAAATCTGTTTGCCGCCAATGTTCATCTCCGTCTTGGGATAGTCATAGTTCGCTCCGTCCCGCAGAAGAATCACATGGGGATTGTCATACTGGATAAGCTCAGCCACCTGATTGTTCAGGAGGTGGATGATGGTAAAGGTGGAGTAGGCCACCTGCCGCTCAGAGCAGATGGGCAGTGTGGCGGCCACCGCGGCCACACAGTCCTCCAGAGCCAGACCGGCTGCCATCATGGTAGAAATGATTTTTGAGGTCAGCGTGGAGAGAATGCTTGCCTTTACGCCGCTCCCCAGGCCGTCAGCCAATACAACAATTGTGGAGGACTCTCCCTGCTCTACGATATCCACATGGTCGCCGCAGAGCTGTTCGCCGTAATGGTTGATGCTCTTATATCCGATATCTGCGCAGAGATCATTCATCGGTGATCGACTCCTTCAGCTTTGTCAGCGCGATTTTGGTCTCAGCGGCGGTCTCACCCAGCAGGGACGCGATTTCCTGTACAATGCGCATCTGCTTGTCAACCACCTTGTCGGCAACCTCCACGGTCTGCCGGCTGATATCCTCTTTCTTCTCCCGCTCCCGCTGCTCATCGGTAATATCCCGCATGATGCCGATGAGAATGTGCAAATCGCGGTCGTAGACCACAGACTGCTCTACATAGCATTTGTACTCGGCCAGATAGACTCGCTGGTCATGGACATCCCGCCGGGTGTTCAGCACATTGAGGAACACAGTGGGGTCCAAAATGCGCACCACCGGCTCGCCCAGCACGTCTGAGGCAGCCCGTATGTTCATAATCTTTCTGGCTGTGGTGTTGATCTGCTGTACCTCCAAATCCTCGTTGAGAACAATGAGGCCGTTGGGGGTATTGTTGACAATAGCGTCAGAGAAGCTCTCTGCCTTGTCCTTCAGGAAGGGCAGGCACATGCTGATTTCGGCCTTGCCCTGGCACACGGCAATGGCCTTCTCCCGGCAGGTGTTGTACCCGCAGGAGCCGCAGTTCAGCTCTTGAGAGGGCTTGAATTTGCCCATCTGCCGCAGCACGGTGTTGATTTCTTCCTCGCTGGGCATCTGGTTCTGCATTTCCAGATAAGAGAAGTTTTTCTTCATAGAGCGGGGCTCAGGCTGTTTTACCTCAAAGTCCCTCTCTCCCGCGAAGTTGGATACAGCCATATAATCCCGTACCGGAGAACGGGCCTCCATAACCGGGCCGCCCACGCAGCTGCCTGTACAAATGGACATCTCAATAAAACAGTTGTGAATCTTACCATCCAGAATGTCCCGCAGGGCTGTGATGCAGTTCTCCGCTCCGTCCAGAGCAAGATAGGCATAGCCCGGAGCATCCAGGGCCATGGTCTTGAGAATGCCGCCAGTTGTTGGGAAGAACCGGGCCCGGCTGCACTCCTCAGAGTCCATTTCCTTTTCCAGCTTCACTCCCGCAGACTCCATCCAGCGGCTCAGCTCCTCAAAAGTGAGCACCGCGTCTACGATACCCTCATACCGGCCAGCCTCATCCTTTTTGGCCACGCAGGGGCCGATAAAGACGGTCTTGGCATTGGGAATCCTCCGCTTGATATCCTTGCAGTGGGCCATCATCGGCGAGTCAATATCCGCCAGGAACTCCAAAGCGGCAGGGAAATGTTTTTGAATCAGCAGATTGACTGAGTGACAGCAGGAGCTGATGACCACATCCCGCTTATCCTCCTTCAGCATCCGCTCGTACTCGGTCTTGACCATTGTGGCGCCCAGAGCGGTCTCTTCCACATCGAAGAAGCCCATTTGCTTGAGGGCCTTTCTCACGGCGCCAATGCCCACGCCAGGGTAGTTCGCCACAAAAGAGGGGGCCAGGCTGACGATGACAGGGTTTCCGCTCTGCATCAAAACCTTGACCTTCTCAGTCTCGTCCACAATTTCCTTGGCGTTCTGGGGACAGACCACAAAGCACTGCCCGCACAAAATACACTCATCGCTGATGATGTGGGCCTGGCTTCCCGAAAAACGGATAGCCTTGACGGGACAGTGACGGATACACTTATAACAGTTTTTACAGTTGGACTTCTTCAGCCGCAAACAGTCCGGCATACTCCCAGTCTCCTTTCTGTGCGATGCTGCAAGGTGTTCAGACCTTGGCCTTAATGTTGGTCTCGAAGAAACTCTCCACAGTATCAGGAGACACGGAGTGGAACTGGTCGTCCACTGTGACGCAGACGCCTTGCTGGCACTTACCCATGCAGAAGGTGCCGCCCAGGTCAACTTTCTCCTTCAAGCCGTTGTCCGCGATGAGCTGCTGGAGCTGCTCAACCACCTGACGGGAACCCTTGATATGGCAGGAACTACCGATGCACACTGTGACTTTCATAATTTTGACCTCCTAAAAGAGTGTTGTGGTGGAATCTTATAGCTATATTCTATCATTTTTCGCGCCTATTTGCAATGAGTAAATTTTGATATCTCAACAATTGTTATCGATAGCAACTTATCGATAATTAAGGTGATAAAATCCGGCTAATCTGCTGTAAACCTGGGATATTTCTTTACAAAGTACCAAGCTGCGCCTTCCAGATTTATAATCTGTTTCCTCTGCTCTGGGGTACTTGCAATTCTTTGCCATTGGGTGTATAATAATTGCATTGACAACTATTTTCAGGAGCGTGAATACATTGCAGTTTGTAAATCCCCAAAAGGTATGCAAGGGCATGGAGCTGGGAGACTTCCCCTCCAGCGGACAGATTGTAAAGGATGCTCTGGCAGTGGCCTGGCCCTCTGTGCTGGAATCCTTCTTTGTCTGTCTGGCAGGCCTGGTGGACACCATCATGGTGGGCTCTCTGGGCTCCTTCGCCATTGCGGCGGTGGGGTTGACCACTCAGCCGAAGTTCCTTGGCCTGGCTATCTTCCTGTCCATGAATGTGGCGGTCTCTGCCATTGTCGCCCGGCGGAAGGGCGCGGGAGACCAGGAAAGCGCCAATCGTGTTGTCCGCATGGTGCTGCTGATTACCCTTGGCCTGACCGCTGTCGTCAGCATCGTATTCGTCACATTTGCCAGTCCTATTGTCCGCATGGTAGGCTCTCAGGCCGATACCCACGAGTACGCGGTGCAGTATCTGCAAATCATCATGGGCGGGCTGGGGTTCTCCACAGTTTCCTTAATGCTGAATGCCGCCCAGCGGGGCGCGGGCAACACCCGCATTGCCATGCTGACCAATGTTATCTCCAACACGGTCAATGTGGTGTTTAACTATCTGCTCATTGGCGGCAACTTCGGGTTCCCCGCTCTGGGGGTGCGGGGCGCGGCACTGGCCACTGTGATTGGAACAGTCTGTGCCTGCTGTCTCAGTCTGGCCTCTGTGCTGCGCAGCGATGGCTTTATCTGCCTGCGCTCGGTCAAGGGCTGGATTGCGGACAAAATCAGCGTCAAATCCCTGTTGAATGTAGGCTCCAGCGCCTTCGTGGAGCAGCTCTGCCTGCGGGTTGGTTTTTTGCTCTTTGCCATGACAGTGGCCCATCTGGGTACCACACAGATGGCTGCCCACCAGATTGGCATGAATATGATGAGCATGTCTTTCTCTTTTGGAGACGGGCTTTCCGTGGCGTCTGTTACCCTGATTGGTCAGAGCTTGGGGCGGCAGCGTCCGGATATGGCCAAGGTATATGGCAATGTGTGTCAAAAGCTCGGGCTGCTCTGCGCCTGTTTGGTCTCTACCGCCTACTTTCTGTTCGGCAAGGAAATCTTCATGCTGTTCTCCCAGGAAACGCCTATTTTGGAATACGGCTCCATCATCATGCGCATTCTGAGTATTACCCTGTTCTTCCAAATTGAGCAGGTGGTACTGTTTGGCTGCCTGCGGGGCGCGGGCGACACAAAGTTCACCGCGCTGGTATCTCTTATCAGTGTTACCTGCATCCGCCCTGGCCTGAGCTGGCTGCTGTGCTATCCCTTAGGCGTTGGGCTCATCGGCGCATGGCTGGGCACCTTTGCTGACCAGGCCCTGCGGTTCCTGTTGACCTTTTTCCGCTTCCGCAAAGGGCAATGGACAAAGATACGCCTGTGAGCTGTTATAGTAAACGCACTTGAAAATCGGTAAAAACCTCTTTTGAACTGCGTTAACTATACATATATATGCGGCTTTCCCTCCCCCATTCGTAATTCCTCTTTTCCACAGAAAAAGCCCCGTCAGCAGTTGCTCAGGCAGTCTGCCAACAGGGGCTTTTATTACTAATTCTTAGTCACCGAACATATCCTTCAGCTTCCCGAAAAAGCTTTTGCGCTTTTGATAGTTCTTGTCGTCCGTGTTGTTGTCCAGCTCAGCCAGAATCTCTTTCTGGCGTTTGTTCAGGTTCTTGGGCACCTCCACAGTCACCTGCACATACTGGTCTCCCCTGCTGCGGGCATTATGCAGATTTTGGATGCCCTTGCCCTTGAGCCGGAACACATCCCCAGGCTGGGTGCCCTCGTGGACATGATAGCTGACCCGGCCGTCCAGGGTGGGAACCTCCACGTCTGCGCCCAGAGCCGCTTGGGTGAAGGTAATGGGCATTTCGCACCACACGTCATTGCCCCGGCGCTGGAAGATGGGGTGGGGCCGAACAGACACATACACATGCAAATCCCCGTTAGGACCGCCATTAGTGCCCGCGTTGCCCTTGCCGCTTACATTCAAAATCTGTTCATCACTGATGCCCGCAGGCACGGAGACCTCAATAGTCTTCCGGCGCCGGACGCGGCCTTTGCCGTCACAGGTACGGCAGGGGCTCTCAATGATTTTACCTGTACCCCGGCAGCGGTCGCAGGTCTGGGTAGACTGCATGACGCCAAAGGGCGTACGCTGGCTCACCCGCACCTGACCGGAGCCATTACAGTTTGGGCAGGTTTTTGGCGTTGTACCCTCTGCCGCGCCAGTGCCGTGGCAGTCCGCGCAGGTCTCGATTTGCTGATACTCCACATTCTTTTTGCAGCCCTTGGCTGCTTCCTCAAAGTCAATGGCTATATTGGCCTGCACATCGCTGCCCTGGCGCGGGGCGTTGGGATTGGCCCTGCGGCCTCCGCCGCCAAAGCCGCCCCCAAAGAAGCTGTCGAAAATGTCGCTGATATCGAAGCCCGCGCCTTGGAAGGGGTTCCCCCCTCCTGCCCCACCTCCAAAGTTGGGGTCTACCCCCGCATGGCCGAACTGGTCATAGCGGGCCCGCTTATCTTTATCGGAGAGCACCTCATAGGCCTCGTTCACCTCTTTGAACTTGGCCTCGGCGGTTTTATCGTCCGGGTTCAAGTCCGGGTGGTACTTCTTTGCCAGCTGGCGGTAGGCTTTTTTTATCTCATCCTCAGAGGCGGCCTTCTGTATGCCCAGCACCTCATAGTAGTCTCTCTTGTCTGCCACTCAAATCAACTCCTGATGCCGGGGCTTAGTTTACGTCCTTAAAGTCCGCGTCATAGACATTGCCGTCCCCGCCCGCGCCGGGCTCACCGCCGCCGGGATTGCCGGGGTTCTGGGGGCCTTCGGGGCCCTGCTGGGGAGCGGCCTGCTGGTACAGCTTCTCGCTGACCGCGTATACGGCCTTCTGCAAATCATCCATACCAGCCTTGATATCCTCCAAAGAGCCGTTCTGCAGCTTATCCCGCAGGGCGGCAACCTTTACGTTCACCTCGTTCTTGTCAGCCTCCTGGAGCTTGTCACCGCTGTCAGCCATCAGCTTCTCAGCGGAATAGCACAGGTTCTCGGCGTTGTTCTTGGTGTCCACCTCGTCCCGGCGCTTTTTATCCTCCTCGGCAAACTGCTCGGCGGCCTTCACAGCCTTGTCAATATCCTCCTTGCTCATGTTGGAGCTGGAGCTGATGGTAATATGCTGCTCCTTGCCAGTGCCCAAATCCTTGGCAGAAACATTTACAATGCCGTTGGCGTCAATATCAAAGGTGACCTCAATCTGAGGGATGCCCCGGGGCGCGGGAGCAATGCCGTCCAGCTTAAAGAGACCCAGCTGCTTATTGTCCCTGGCGAATTCCCGCTCGCCCTGGAGCACGTTGACCTCCACCTGGGTCTGGCCGTCAGCGGCAGTGGAGAAGACCTGGCTCTTTTTGGTGGGAATCGTGGTGTTGCGCTCAATGATTTTGGTCATAACGCCGCCCATGGTCTCCACGCCCAGGCTCAGGGGCGTCACGTCCAGCAGCAGCAGACCCTGGACCTCATTGTTCAGCACACCAGCCTGAATGGCCGCGCCCATTGCCACACACTCGTCTGGGTTAATGCCCTTGAAGGGCTCCTTGCCAATAAAATTCTTCACCGCGTCCTGCACAGCAGGAATCCGAGAGGAGCCGCCTACCAGAAGCACCTTGTTGATTTCACCAATGGACAGCCCGCTGTCCTGCAGGGCCTGGCGCACAGGACCCATGGTCTTTTCCACCAAATCGGCAGTCAGCTCATTAAACTTGGCCCGGCTGAGGGTCATGTCCAAATGCTTGGGGCCAGTGGCATCGGCAGTGATGAAGGGCAGGTTAATGGCTGCGCTAGTCACGCCGGAGAGCTCAATCTTGGCCTTCTCGGCAGCCTCTTTAATACGCTGCATGGCCATCCTATCCCCGGACAAATCAATCCCCTGCTCCACCTTGAAGCCGCCTACAATCCAATCAATTATGCGCTGGTCGAAGTCGTCGCCGCCCAAACGGTTGTTGCCCGCTGTGGCAAGCACTTCCTGGACCCCGTCACCCATCTCAATAATGGACACGTCAAAGGTGCCGCCGCCCAAGTCGTAAACCATAACTTTTTGGTCATTATCCTTGTCTACACCGTAAGACAGAGCTGCGGCAGTAGGCTCGTTGATGATGCGCTTGACCTCCAGCCCCGCGATTTTGCCAGCGTCCTTGGTGGCCTGGCGCTGGGCGTCAGTGAAATAGGCAGGCACAGTAATCACCGCGCTGGTGACGGTCTCGCCCAGATAGGCCTCCGCGTCAGCCTTCAGCTTCTGCAGAATCATCGCGCTGATTTCCTGAGGCGTATAGCTCTTGTCATCCAGAGTCACCTTATGGGCAGTGCCCATCTCCCGCTTGATAGAGGCAACCGTGCGGTCAGGGTTAGTAATCGCCTGGCGCTTAGCTACCTGGCCCACCATACGCTCACCGGTTTTGCTGAATGCCACTACAGAGGGGGTCGTGCGGGCGCCCTCTGCGTTGGCAATGACTACAGGCTCGCCGCCCTCAATCACCGCTACACAGGAATTTGTTGTACCCAAATCAATACCAATCGTTTTTGCCATAAAAAATTACCTCTCTTGTTTTCTCTATTTATAATTTTTATTACCTGTCAAAATAATCCTACACGCCTCTGGCGCTGAGATACTTATCCTCGTCCTCTCTGGCCTCGATAAACGCCTGCTCCAAGTCAATCTGGTAATAGTCCGCCAGCCGCATCACTTGGGCAATCACATCAGCCATCTCGTTCCCCAGCCGCTGATTCACTTCCATTTCTTCCCCGGCCCAGGCATAATAGTTTTCTTTCAGCATGACCTGCTTGGCCAGTTCACCTGTCTGCTTTGTCAGCTCAATCATCGCGCCCTGTGCCTGCCATGGTTTGCCCTCAATCTCTTGAAAGCGGCGCACCACATTCCGATACATATCCTGCATTTCGGCAAATGACTTACTCATTGTGTCACCCCTCTCAGTTGGCCACCTGCACCATGGCGTGGCGGACCACCCTGTCGCCCAGAGTATATCCTTTCTGGAACACTGCGGAGATTACATTCTCACCCAAATTTTCATCCTCAATATGGGCCACAGCGTTGTGAAGATTGGGGTCAAAGGCGTCCCCTACTTCTCCGGAGGCTGTGATTCCCAATTTTTCGAACACCGCCTCAATCTGGGCCTCTATCATCTCTACACCTTTGCGCATATCCTCAGCAGAGGCATTCTCTTGGTTCAGCGCCAAGCCAATATTGTCAGCAATAGGCAGAATCGCCTGTACAGTATCGGACACCGCGTTATTATAGATGCCTGTCTTTTCCGCTGCTGTACGTTTGCGGAAATTGTCATACTCTGCCAGCACCCGAAGGTACTGCTCTTTCTGCCCCGCCAGCTCAGCCTGCAGTTTTTCCAGTTCGCCCTCCGGCGGTTTGTTTTCCGGAGCCTCCTGGGGCTCCTCTGTCTCCTGCTCCAGCGGCACTTCTGCCTCAGAAGGCTTTTTCTCTTTGTCTTTCATCTTTCAGGCTCCTCTCTTCAAAAATATCAGGCGCTTATACTATCTTGTCCTGCTGTCCACTGTATCTCCGCGGCAAAACGCCGCATTTTCTGCTATTCTTCTCCTGCAAGGAGGGTCAGCTGCTCGCTTATCGTCTCAGACAAATACCGCAGTATCGCTGTCAGCCGAGGATAATCCATCCGCACAGGCCCTGCCACCATCACCGCTCCCGCGTCTTGGCCCTCCACACGATACCGGGCTGTCAGCAGGGAGATATTCTCCAACTCCGGCCAGCCGCATTCCCGGCCAATCAGCGCTGTTACTCTGCCAGGCTTCTGGTTCAGCAGGGAGAACAGCTCCTCCCGCCGCTCCAAAAAATCCAGCACCCGCCGGGCGCCTGTTGTGCTCAGCTCAGGACAGAGGAACAGATTCATCTGTCCCGCCAGCAGTATATCTGTGTGTGCTGTATCCGAGGCAGCCTCCAGCAGTGCCCGCAGCGGTGCGCCAATCAGGGAATACATCTCGCCCAAGGAGGCACCCAGGCTCTGCAGAAAGGCGGGGGTAATCTCTGAGACACATTTTCCTGTGAGCCGCTCGTTAAACAGCCGGAAGAACACCCGGAGGATGTCATTGGTCAAGTTATAATCACAGCGGAACACCCGGCTTTTCATAGTACCGGCAGAACTCATTATCAGCAGCATGGCTGTACGGCGGCTGGTCTGCACCAGCTGAACCGCTTTCACCCTAGCTCCCGGCCCTCCCGGTGTGGTGACTGCCGCTGTACACCGGCTGAGCGCTGCCGCTGTCTGTACTGTGCGTAGAAGCAGCTGCTCCGAATCGTACATTCCAGGCGCCAGGTACGCATCGATGCGCTGCTTCTGGACAGGGTTCAGCTCTGGCACCTGCATCAGCCTATCCACATATTCCCGGTAACCTTTCTGGGATGGCACTCGTCCAGCCGAGGTATGGGGCTGCTCCAAAAGCCCCAGCTCAGTAAGGCTGGCCATTTCATTCCGCACTGTGGCAGAGGAAACGCCTATCTCCTCCGCAATGACCTTGCTGCCCACTGGCTCCCCGTTTTGGATAAAGCCTGTGATTACAGAGGCCAGTATCTTTTCTTTCCGTAGGGTAAGCTCCATGGGAACAGCCATCCTTTCTGCCCTCCCGGCTCGTTTTAGCACTCTTGTTGTACGAGTGCTAAGCTGTATCTATAATGTACCACTATGGTCAGAAAAAGTCAATACAGTATTTGTAAAAACTTTATGAACCACCCAGATAACGCTGGATAATCCCACCCTCTCCCAGAAAAAACACCGCCGGTCTTTCTTAGACCAGCGGCGGAAGCAGATATTTTTTCAGTGCCCCTCTGCCCTTGAGGACTGTTCTTCAGAATGCTCGCCCAGCCATTTCACTGCCAAGCAGGCCCCCGCGAAAATCGCTCCGGACAGCCCGGTCTGGACAAATACCAGCAGGAAGTGATTGGGAATCACCAGCCCCCGCAGCAGAAGCCCACTCAGACTTACCGCTGCCCCTGCGCAAAGCGCCGGCAGAAACACGTGGCGCCCCAGAGAGAGCCGTAGCTCGCTGACCTTTATCAGCCGGTGCAGACTTAAAGAAGCGTTGAAAATCGTGCTGAAAAACAGAATCCCCACGTAACTCTCCATTCCCCAAAAACGCAGCAGGCACAGAACCAAAATGACCCGAATGAGGGAATCTGTGAAGTTGTACTTCATGGAATTGAACTGCTCATCCAATCCCTTTAAGAGATTGTCAACCACCACGTCCAAATAGGTCAGGGGTACCAGAGGAGCCAGCACCCGAAGATAGGCCCCAGCGCTGTCGCTGTGATAAAATGCCTGGCCCCAGCTGTCCCCGAAGGCCAGAAACAGCGCTGAAAAGAACATGCCAAAACAGAGCGCTGCCTGCACAGCTCTGCCCGAAATATATGCCACAGCTTTTTTGTGGCTGAGTTCCCGCTCTTTGGCAATTTTCGGAATGAGAAGCGACGCAAAAGAGGTGAGAAATGAGGAGGGGAAATACAGCATGGGCATGGCCATCCCCTGGAGAAGCCCGTATTGCGAGAGCGCATCTGAGTACCCCAGCCCGAACCTCTGCAGTTCCCGGGGAATGAGAAGATTCTCCCCTGTATTCAGCATACTTCTGGCAGCAGAGCTGAGGGTACAGGGCAGAGCGATATGGCTCAGCCCCCGCAGAACGCCCTGGCTTTTCTCCCGCTCTGGCGGTGTGTTCCGGCGCAGGCTTCTGCGGTAAGCGGTCCAGCTGGTAAGAAAAGAGACCGCTTCACCGAGAGTAGAGGCCGCCATTGCCGCCAGGCAGGCTGTCTCAATGCTTTCAGGCGCATAGTTCCAAAAGAAAAACACCGTGGCTGCTATGGTCAGGATTTGCTCCAATGTGTCAGAAACCGCAGTGTTCAAGGACTCATCCACTGCCAGGAAATAGCCTTTCATACAGGTGCACAAGGACATAAAAGGCAATCCAACACCCAATATCCGCAGGCAAGGGGCCGCCTGAGGGTCGCCCAGAAAAACGTCAGCCGCAAAGTCTGCCAAGAAAAACAAGCATAGGGCAATGGTTAAGCTGATGCTCAGACAGAACCCAAAGCATTTGGCCACCACGGAGCGGACTGTCCTGCCTTTTCCGCTGGCTATCGCCGCTGTTACCATACGGGTGACCGCCAGGCTGATGCCCGAGGTGGAGAGGGTGACAGTCAGCATAAACACAGAAAAAATCAGCTGATAGAGCCCCATTCCCTTTGAGCCAATGGTCTGGGACAGGTAGGAGCGATAGCCCATGTTCGTGATGCGGAGAAACAGGGACACCAGTGTCAGCAGCGTGCCCTGCAGGAAAAACTTTTTCTTGGTCATGACTCTGCTCCTTTTGCTGGCTTCACTGAGGAAGCCACAGAATGAAAACCCCCGGAAAACCGCAATGCTCTGCCTTTGGTAGTGTCCGTGCCGAGGAGTTTTTCGTGTTACCCCCCCC
>CAJTXF010000002.1 GCA_910580045.1 uncultured Eubacteriales bacterium | reverse complement strand
GGGCTCTTTTACGGCAAACCGGTGATTACTCTTTCCGAGGCCCAGGAGAAATGTAAGTCCCACTTGATTCTTGTAAGCTGTGTTGTACAGCGCTCCCGCAGAATTATGTTGGAAAAGCTAAAAGAGAGTCAAATTGAGGATATGCAGTTTGGGACGCTAGACGAATACATTTTTTGTAAAAACGCGGATAAGGTTTTATCTGTATTTGATATGCTGGAAGATGATTTTTCAAAGGTGACATATGCGAATGTGGTCTTGGTTAGAATGGGAAAGGCACAGATGAATACAGAACTGGTAAGAAAAGGGGAAACATATTTTGCTTTACCACCATTTCGCCAGAATGTTTTCATGGATGTATTCGTGGATTGTGGGGCCTATGTTGGGGATACATTGGAAAAATTTATCAACAATGGTGAAGGCGGCTTTAACAAGATATTCGCTTTTGAGCCGGATTACGACCTCTTCCGTACCTTACAGGTTCGTACAGAACGGCTGCGAAAAGAATGGAACTTATCTGAGGACAGGTTGGTGTTAGTAAATGCTGGTGTAGGTGAAGAAAATTGTGAATTAAGTTTTCACAAAGATACGACTACAGGTTTGAATGGAACTTTTCAAAATTTGGATGGCAATGAGTCAGAGAACAATTTACAGATATTTTCGTTGGATAGCTATTTTTCGGAGCAGAGTGTCTCTTTTATCAAAGCTGACATAGAAGGCTATGAATACCCCATGTTGCTGGGAGCAGAAAAAGTTATAAAGCGGGATAAGCCGAGAATCGCGCTTTCCATCTATCACAACGCGGTGGATATGTTCCGATTGGCGTTGAAAATCAAGAAAATAGATTCTCACTATAAATTTGCGGTTAGACAGCACCAGTATACACCGCAGGATACTGTGCTTTATGCCTATGACGAGAGGAACTGTGTTCTATATTAAATTTTTGAGGAGGGCGCATGAAAGACTTGTATATTGTCGGCGCTGGCGGCTGTGGCCGGGAGGTGCTGCACATCATCCAGGACATTCATCGCATCCAGGGGCTCAAGTGGAACATAAAGGGGTTCCTGGACGATACCGAGGACCCGCTGAAGGGTAAGGCGTGTGACTACGGCGTGGTGGGCACTATCCAGGGCTATGTTCCTCAAGAGAACGATGTACTAGTAATGGGCATTGCCTCTCCCCAGGCAAAACAGAAGCTGGTGCCAATGCTGTTGGAACGTGGGGCGGTTTTTGAGAGCATCATTCCTCCTGGCGCGGACATGGGGGAGCACAATGCGGTTGGAAAAGGCGTGGTGATTTATCCAGGGTTTGGAATGTCAGTTAACATTAAAATTGGCGATTTTGTGACCCTCCTGGATTGCACATTTGGCCATGACGTGCAGGTTGGTGATTTTTCTACAATCTCTTGCGGGTGCCGGCTGCTGGGGGAAGCAAAAGTGGGGCCTCGGGTTTTCATGGGGGCATGCAGCATTGCGGCGCCGCATGCCATAATTGAAGAGGATGCCTATGTGGGCATAGGAAGCGTGGTACTGCGCAGGGTTAAGGCTGGCAGGCGGGTGTTTGGAAACCCGGCCAGAGAGATAGATGTTTAAGGAGGAAAAATGGCTGGACTGGATTTAACGGGCAGAAAGTATCTTGTAACAGGCGCTTCTTCTGGCATAGGGCAGGCTGCGGCAGTTTTAATCAGCAAACTAGGTGGCAGAGTGATATTAAATGGCCGAAACGAGGAGAGATTGGCTCAAACCCGGACACAAATGGAGGGGGAGGGGCACCATGTTATGCCGTTTGATTTGGCAGACTTGGAGCATATCAAAGATTATATGGATTTATGTCTGAAAGCAGACAATACACGCCTGGATGGAGTTGTTTTTGCAGCCGGTGTGGGTGGAGGCAATGCTTTTCGTGCGGAAAATCTGGATAATGTCCAGCGCATGATGCAGGTGAATTTTTTGCCGTATTTTTCCGTGTTGAAAGCGTGCAGCTCCCGCCGGGTTCTTAATGATGGGGGCTCCATTGTGGCGGTGTCATCCAGGGCTGCAGAAAAGCCTGACAAAGCGCAGGTGGGTTATGCCAGCAGCAAAGCTGCGCTGGACTCGGCCAGCCAGGTAGCCGCGCTTGAATTTTCAAAACGGAAAGTACGAGTAAATACAGTGCGGCCGGAAATGGTGGATACGCCAATGAGTGCAGCGTTCTTTGAGAAGGTACCGCCAGAGCAGCAGGAAGAGTTTTATCCGCTAGGACCGCTAACGGCAGAAGATGTAGCCAATACAATCGTGTTTCTCTTGAGCGATATGGGCAAGAAAATAACTGGTCAGCATATCTATCTCTCTGCAGGAAACGATGGCAGGCCCATAGACTTTTTGATTTAACCTAGAAAGGAAGTGTTACTATGGAACTCAAAGAAAAACTTGCTCTGATTGAAGAAGCTCTCGATACGGAAGAAGGTGTATTGACCCCAGAGACCATTCTGGACGAGGTGGACTCCTGGGACAGTATCGCGGCCTTATCCCTTATCGCCATGATGGACGACAACTTTGGGAAGACTCTGTCTGGTGCGGAGTTGAAGGCGCTGGTCACAGTGGGGGATATCCTCACCCACATGGAATGAAAGTACTGCAGTATACTACCCCTCTGCTATCTTCAAATATGTACCTGCTGACAGAAAATAACCATGGCATTATCATTGACCCATATGATGGATTTGCCGCTCGGATAGCAGAGGAGTGCCAGGAGATAGACTATATTCTGTTGACCCATGAGCACTATGACCATATCAGCGGCACAAACGCTCTGCGCGAACGTTATGGCTACCCAGTGATATGCAGCGAGCCCTGCGGGGAGCGGATACAAAATTTTTCTCACAATTTTTCCCGGTACTATGAGGCATATGCTGCCATACAAACCGGGGAGCCGCTGCCGGAAAACAGCCAGCCTGTAGCAGAGTATTTCACCCATGCGGACGAAGTTTTTTCCAAACACAGAACATTTTTCTGGCAGGGACATGAGGTGGCACTAACCGAGACACCAGGTCACTCACCAGGGAGCATTTGTATATTGACAGATAGGAAACAGCTTTTTTCCGGAGACACACTGCTGCCAGGAGACGTAACTGTTACCCGCTTCCCTGGAGGCAGCAGGAGACAGTATAAGGAGATAGCACTGCCGTATTTGCGAGAACTGCCGGATGAGACATTCGTATATCCAGGGCACTATAGAGCTTTCCGGCTAAGAAATCATAAAACAAAAATGGAGGAACCATACCATGACAAACATTGAGAAGTATAACGAAGCGTTTATTGAGTCCTTTGGCGTAACAGCGGAACAGTTGCCTAGTCTTGCCTACCAGGAGATTCCCGAGTGGGATAGTGTGGGTCACATGCAGTTGATTGCGGCTTTGGAGGACGCTTTTGATATCATGTTCGATACAGATGACATCATCGACTTCAACTCCTATGAAAAAGGCAAGGAATTTATGGCAAAATACGAGGTCGAGCTGTAAAGATTATGAACTTCTTACGGGAGGTGGAACATGGCTTTTTGGAATACTCTGGAACGGTTTGGGGAGCGTACAGCTCTCATTACTGAAACAGGAGAACATATAGCTTACAATGCGCTGTTGGCCCAGGCAGATGAAATTGCCGGAGCGGTGGGCAGACGCTGCTTGGTTTTTCTTATGTGCCGTAACTGTGTTGATGCAGCAGCGGGATACGTGGGCTTTTTGCGCCGGGGGATCGTTCCGGTTCTGCTGGCAGAAAATCTGGATACATCCATGTTGGAGGGCTTGCTTGAGTCTTACCGTCCAGCCTATTTTTACCTTCCCAGCGAAAAGGCATCTGAACTGTCAGGTGCCATGGTCTGGCGGAGTGAGAGCTATACCCTGCTGCATTTGCCTTACGAGCAGGATTACAAGCTGTCGGATGAGCTGGCACTCCTACTGACCACCTCAGGCAGCACAGGCAGTCCGAAGCTAGTGCGGCAGTCCCTCCAAAATATTGAAGCCAACACTCAGGCAATCGTGGAGTATCTGGATATTCTCCCTGAGGATAGAGCTATCACCACTTTGCCGATGCAGTACACATATGGCCTGTCGATTTTGCACTCCCATCTGTATGCGGGTGCGGCGGTTATCTTGACGGATAAAACTCTAATGGAGAAGAGCTTCTGGGTGCTTCTGGAGGAACAAAAGGCAACTACCTTTGGCGGGGTACCGTATATCTATGAGATACTAAAAAAACTGCGTTTTAATCGTATGGATTTTCCCAGTCTGCGCTATCTGACACAGGCGGGAGGAAAACTCCCGAAAGAGCGGGCAGAAGAATTTATCCAAATCTGCAAGGAAAAAAACATGAAGTTCATTGTGATGTATGGCCAGACCGAGGCTACCGCGCGCATGGCTTACCTTCCCTGGGAGTATGCGGAGAGCAAGGCGGCGAGCATCGGGATTGCCATTCCTGGCGGTGAGTTTTGGCTGGCAGATGGGGAGGGTAATCCCATTTTGGAGCCAGAGGTTACCGGAGAACTGATTTATAGAGGTCCCAATGTGACGTTGGGCTATGCAGAAAACCGTTTCGACCTGTGCAGGCCGGATGAAAACCACGGAGAGCTGCACACTGGGGATATGGCCAAACGGGATGCGGATGGATTTTATTATATAGTGGGACGAAAAAAGAGATTTTTGAAGCTGTTCGGCAGCCGGGTGAACCTAGACGAGGTGGAGGGACTGCTAAATAAAGCAGGGATTCCATGCGCCTGCACAGGGGTGGATGACCGGCTGGATATCTACATAACAGACGAGAGCAAGATGGAGTACACAGCGAGGTTTATCAAGGAGCATACAGCCATCAATCCCAATGGATTTCATCTGCATTTGATTAAGGAGATTCCCCGAAGTGATTCGGGAAAGGTGCTGTACAGTGCCTTGGGGGTTCAATCATGAACCGGGAAGAACGCAGATGGTATGGGAAAATCCGGTTGCTGGACATTACGTGCGATGCGCCTTACGGCTGGCAGTTTGAGGACGCTACCCATGTACGGGTATCCATGCCTGCCTGTTATGAAAGCCAAGCAGAAATGGTACGGCAAGGATTTTTCTGTGCTGACCGTACTGTGGAGGTTTCCATCAGCCTGAGCTCTGGTAGGATAGATTTTTCCTCTCTAGTGCGTACCGAGCCCCAGTTCACCAGTGAGAGACGGGACGAAATTCTTGCCATCGCAAAACAGTGCTTCCCTGCAGACCGGAGGTTTCATGTAGCTCCTGCTCTAAACCAAGCTATTGCAGATGATATTTTGACCAGTTGGGTGGACGACTTACCTTCCTGCTATTTGTGTGAGCACAGGGGCCAGCCCACTGGTTTTTTGGCGCTGACCGGAGAAGGAGACAGGCGCTTTGTTCACCTGGCGGCAGTTCTGGAACGCTATCGAGCCTCAGGTGCAGCGCTGTCTCTGTATGCGGCGGCAGCTCGGGACTGTAAGTCTCAGGGCGTCCGTTTTCTGGGTGGCAGAGTATCCACAGCAAATCCAGCTGCAATGAATTTATATGCGTTTCTGGATGGAAAGTTTTCATGCCCCATGGATGTTTACTTGAAAGAGGTGTGAGCTATGGCGTTTTCTTTGGAAGAGGTGCTGGCGCTGGAACCTTACAGTCTGGGGAAAGAGGAAAAGCGAGCTTTGTATATCCGCGCACTTAGCGAGTTAACCCGCGTCCACGCTGGAAGCTGTAGGGAATACTGCCGGATACTGGAGGTATTAGGACACGATTTTACCAGTGATGTGGCTCCAGAAAATCAGCCTATGCTGCCGGTTCGTCTCTTTAAGAAATACGAACTCCACAGTGTGCCCCGGGAGGAAATTGCCAAGGTGATGACTTCTTCCGGCACATCGGGCCAGCAGGTATCCAAAATTTTTTTGGACAAGCGGAATGTGCGGGCACAGACTAGGGTGCTGACAGAAATCATCGGCTCGTTTATCGGAAAGAAACGGCTCCCACTGATAATTTTGGATACAGCTCTGGTAAAAAAGGAGCGCGCCATGTTTTCTGCCCGGGGTGCAGGGATAGTTGGATTTACTATGTTTGGACGAGATGTCATATACGCTTTGGATGAAGACATGAATCTAAACATACCCGAGGTACAGGCATTTTTGGAAAAGCATATGGGTGAGAAAATACTTCTTTTTGGATATACATATATGATTTGGCAGTATGTAGTACAGGCTATGAGAGAAGCTGGTATAAAGTTTGCTGTAGAGAATGGCGTATTATTCCACATTGGCGGATGGAAGAAGCTAAAGGCTCAAGCAGTAAGTCCTCAGAGATTTAACGAGAGCATCTTTGAAACCTTGGGAAATGTGAGTATACACAACTATTACGGCATGGCCGAGCAGCTGGGCTCGGTGTTTGTGGAATGTGAGCATGGGCATATGCACTGCTCAATTTACTCCGATGTGCTCATTCGAAGACCAGGGGATTTTTCTGTGGCAAATCCAGGTGAAAAAGGACTGATTGAGCTGATGTCTCTGCTGCCCACCAGCTATCCTGGACATGTCCTGCTCACCGAGGACGAAGGTGAAATCTTAGGTGAGGACGATTGTCTCTGCGGCAGATTGGGAAAGTATTTCAAAATCCATGGCCGTATGGCTGGTGCAGAACTGAGGGGGTGCAGCGATACCTATGAACAGCGTTGAATATCTGGCAGGCAGTTCAGTAGTAAGCAGTGCTCCATTGGCTGCGTACAGTGATGAGGCGTTGGCGTTTCTCTCTGACCTGTCGAAAGAGCTGTTGCGTGAGCGGCATACTCGAGCCTACCCGGATGTGGTATCTTTCGCGTTCTGGTGCAGGAAGGGGAACCTGCAAAAGCTGCAGGCGTCCTGTGCTGACTGGGGGCAGCGGTTGGGACGAGGACTGACGTTTCATGTAGCTCCATCCAACGTGCCAGTGAACTTTGCTTTTTCGTTTGCCTTTTCTTTGCTGGCGGGGAACGGAAATATTGTACGGGTGCCGTCGAAGCCTTTCCCACAGGTCCAGCTGATTTGTGGCGCGGTTAGTCAGCTCCTGCCCAGCCACCCAGAGATAGAGCGCCGCACGGCCTTTGTGCGATATCCGGTCAATCAGGATATTACGGCGAATTTCTGCGCCACATCAGACGTTCGGATTATCTGGGGTGGAGACAAGACAGTGCAGACAGTTCGGAGCTGTCCAGTGAAGCCCAAATGTGTGGATTTAGTCTTTGCGGACCGCTACTCAATCTGCGTCTTGAATGGAAAAGAGATTGAGCAAACAGATACAAGGTCTCTGCAAACGCTGGTGGAGGGCTTCTATAACGACACATATCTGATGGACCAGAACGCCTGCTCTTCACCACAGATGGTATTGTGGGTAAATGGCAGTATGGACGCAAGAGAGCGTTTCTGGGGGGCGGTTACGGAATATGTTGCAGCCCGGTATGAATTGCAGGGTATGACAGCAGTGGATAAATACACCCAGCTTTGTGAGGATGCAGTAGAGTATCCGGAGGTTAAACGGGTGGTACGTCTAGGCGGAAATCTGTTATACAGGGCTGAGCTTTCGGGACTTCCCCAGAAGGCGGGAGACAGCCTTCGCGGTAAAGGCGGTTATTTCTATGAGGCGAACCTATCTGCACTGGAAGAACTATGTCCGCTTGTTAACGGGAAGTATCAGACGCTGACGTACTTTGGATTAGAGCCGGAACTCCTGCAGAACATGGTGATTGAAAATCGACTGAGTGGCATAGACCGTATTGTGCCTGTGGGCAGGGCAATGGACATTGATGTGATTTGGGACGGTTACGACATTATAAGGATGCTTTCAAGAATCGTGCAGGCAGAGTAAAAGCGGGAGGGTATATGCTAAAAGGGAAAAATGCAGTTATCACCGGTGCACGCAGGGGGATAGGCCGGGCCACGGTGAAGTGTTTCGCAAAATACGGGGCCAATGTGTGGGCCTGTGCCCGGAAACCAGACCAAGCCTTTGAGCAGGATATGGCAGCGCTGATGCAGGAGTATGGTGTTTGGATTAAGCCAGTCTACTTTGATTTGGCGGATACTGGGGAAATGGCAGTGTCCGTAAAGCGCATACTCTCAGAAAAGCTGCCGGTGGATGTGCTGGTGAATAACGCAGGAATACCGCACGGCGGCACAATGTTTACTACCTCTATAGCAAAGCTCCAAGAGATTTTCGAGGTAAACTTTTTTGCTCAGGTGGCTCTGATGCAGTATTTTGGAAAGTACATGCTGCGGAAGAAAGGCGGCAGTATCATCAACATGGCATCCGTAGGCGGGCTGGAACATGAGCCGGGTTACCTGGCCTATGGCTCCAGTAAGGCGGCGTTGATTTGGGCTACCCGCTCTTGTGCTAAGGAGATGGCTCCGCATGGTGTTCGGGTAAATGCGGTTGCGCCAGGACTTATCAGCACGGAGATGGGGGCGTACCGCAGTCCGGCAGAACTAGAAAAAGTATTGAACCGTACTCCGGCTGGCCGCATGGGCACTCCGAGTGAAATTGCTGAAGTGATTGCTTTTTTAGCAAGCGATAGAGCATCCTATGTAACAGGAGAAATACTTCGTGCTGACGGAGGCAGGTTATGATTTACACATCGAATCAGATACAGAATATAGAGGCCATGGCAAAGCGTATGCGGTTGGCTGCACTGGACATGGCTCTTGCCGCCGGGAAGGGTGGCGCACATTTGGGCGGAGGCCTCTCCTGTATAGAAATTTTTGCTGTGCTGTATGGGGGCGTGCTCCGGTTTGATGCAAGGAATCCTTGCTGGCAGGACCGTGATCGCTTTTTTGTCGGCAAAAATCACTGTGTTTTGGCCCAATTTCCCGCTTTATATGAGGCTGGATACATAGAGGAACAGGATTTGCGCGAGCTCACTAAGGATGGCGGAAGAATAAACGGTTATCCCTGGAATGTAGAGTTGGGTCTGGAATACTCTGGGGGCAGTTTGGGTATGGCAATTTCTGTGGCGATAGGTGTAGCGCTTGCCTTGCGTGAGAAAAAGAGCAAGTCTCACATCTACGTGCTTATGGGCGATGGGGAATTGAATGAGGGCTCAGTATGGGAGGCATTTATGTCTGCTGCTCAGTATAGGCTGAATAATCTGACGGTCATTATTGACAGAAACCGGCTGTGCTATGACGGCGATACAGAAGAAGTGATGGCACTGGAGGATTTGGATGCAAAGTTTCAGGCTTTCAACTGGAAGAGTGAGCATTGCAATGGCCACGATGTTCAGGGCCTGCTAAGATGCTTAACGGAAAAGCAGTCCGATATGCCGTGCGCCATTGTTGCAGATACAGTAAAAGGAAAAGGTGTATCCTTTATGGAGAATAGGCCTGAGTGGCATCATGGAGTGATAGACCAGAAGCAGTACGAACGGGCGCGGGCAGAACTTTTGGGAGGCAAAGAATGAAAGCGATTACTTCATCCAGCATACGTACCTGGGCCAGGCTGGGCCAGCGAGGAACCTTTTTTGCAATCGCTTTGCCTGAGTTGGGCGGGGAACACGAAAATTTACGGCTCCTGACGGCAGACGTGGCTCAACTTTCCAGCATGCTCCGGTTTCAGTCTGCCTATCCGGAAAAGTTCCTCAATGTGGGTATTGCGGAACAGAATATGATTGGCATTGCCTCTGGGCTGGCAATGGAAGGTCGGTGTGTGTTTGCAAGCACCTATGCTTCCTTCATTGCTGTGCGTTCTTTAGAGCACGTGCGGCAGCATCTGGCTCACATGCAGTGTAATGTAAAAGTAGTGGGTTTTTCGGCTGGAGTGATGTCAGCCCGCAGCGGCATCGCGCATTGGGCCACAGAAGATATCGCTTTTATGCGCGCTTTACCAAACCTGACGGTTTTCTCACCTGCGGACTGCCTGGACGCATATAAGATAGCTCGATATGCGGCGGAAACCAAAGCGCCGATGTATATCCGGCTGTCTGGCGGGCCGAACTGTCCTATTGTCCACAATGATGATTATAATTTTCAAGCGGGTAAGTTCGATAAACTTCGTGATGGAGAGGATGTCTGCATATTTGCCACGGGACTTATGGTAAAGGAAGCTCTGGATGCGGCGGAATCACTGCAGGAAAGGAATATTTCCAGTACGGTATATAACGTGCATACCATTAAGCCTTTGGATTTGGATACACTGGAGCAAGCACAAAAAAGTCACCAGCTGCTGGTAAGTTTAGAGGAGCACAGCATTATCGGTGGGTTAGGTAGTGCTATTGCAGAGTATCTGTCCGGCACAGAAGGCGGCCCACGATTGATACGGATGGGTATTCCCGACGCATATAGTGCGGCAGGCTCACAGCGGTGGATATGGGAGCAGAACGGCATAGATTGTGCCAGCGTAACCAAACGGATAGTGGAGGAACTGCTATGATAGAAGAGTTTTTCTCCTATTCGCCCTATGAGCTGTCTCAAGCTGAAAAGGAATGTCTGCTTGTAAAGGAACTTCGTGCCCTTACTCTCCACCACTATCAAAACTGCCAGCCTTACCGGGGCATAGTGGACGGCATGGGCGTGAGTATTGACAGCATAAGCAACGTAGCCGATGTCCCTTTCTTCCCGGTTCGTATGTTCAAGGAGTTGGATCTTATCAGCATCCCCCAGGAGCAGATTTTCAAGACGACCACAAGCTCTGGTACCACAGGGCAGAAGGTCTCCAGGATATATGCAGATATGGAAACTGCCATGATTCAGCAAAAGGTGCTGATAAAAATATTCGGGAACTTTTTAGGTAAAAAGCGTCTGCCCATGTTGGTGATTGATTCTGCGGAAACTGTGCGAAACCGTCAACTTTTCTCTGCGCGGGGGGCGGCAATTATCGGGTTGCAAATGATTGCTTCCAAGCAAATTTTCGCATTGGACAAGGAAATGAACCTGCAAAGGGATATGGTGTGCGATTTTCTACGTAAGCACGCTGGGCAGAAGTTTCTAATATTCGGTTTTACTTTTATGGCCTGGCAGCATTTCTATAAAGAACTCCTGAAAATGGAGGAACGGTTTGACTTATCAGAAGCCTTTCTCATGACCAGCGGAGGCTGGAAGAAGCTGCAAAGTGAAGCGGTTTCTAAGGAAGAGTTTAAGGAGCGGTTTGAAGAACTCTGTGGTCTGAGACATTTTCTGGACCACTACGGTATGGCAGAGCAAATTGGCGCCATCAATGCTGAATGTGAGTGTGGGCACCTCCACGCCAGTATCTATTCCGACGTTATCCCCCGCCGCTACAAGGATTTCTGTCCCTGCGAAGTAGGTGAGCCGGGGATTTTGCAGATGGTGTCTGTATTGCCCCACTCCTATCCAGGGCACTCGCTTATCTCTGAGGACAAGGGCGTGCTGCTGGGCATAGACGACTGCCCCTGCGGACGCAAGGGCAAATACTTTGAGGTGCTGGGGCGCATCAAGCAGGCGGAAATAAGGGGGTGCAGTGATACTTATGCGGCAGGTTTTTGAGAACATTTCCTATCTGATTGGCTCAGAGGATATTTTATTGGGCATGGTACAAACGCCTGCATTACCCTTGTTTTCTGAGCAGGCGCAGGCATTTTTTGCAGCTCTCTCCAAAAAGCTGCTTGCGAATCCACAGACAAAATCCTATCCTGACCTGATGGATTATGCTTTCTGGATACGGGCTGCATCAGTGAAAAAGATGAGCGAGCGCTACCCTCAGGAGAATAGAAAAATTGGACGTGGAGTCAGTTTCCATATCGCACCGTCCAATGTGCCTATGGCCTTTGCACTGTCTTTCACAGCAGGGCTGCTTGCTGGGAATGGGTGTGTGGTGCGGTTGTCCGAAAAGGTTTTCCCTCAGGCAGACCTCTTACTGGAAACGATAGGAATTGTACTGGCGGATTATACTGGCATAAAGCCTTACCTGTGTTTTATCCGTTATCCTCACAATGAGGAAGTTACAGCAGCCCTCAGCGCTATGTGCGATGTGCGGATTATCTGGGGCGGCGACCAGACAATTCAAGCTATTCGCAAAGCTCCATTATCACCCCGGGCCGTTGAACTGACCTTTGCTGACCGCTACTCTTTGGCAGTAATTGACGCCGATAGATATCTTCAGATGAATGTAGAAAAAGTAGCTGAACTGTTTTATCTTGATACCTACTATATTGACCAGAATGCCTGCAGTTCTCCCCGGCTGGTATGCTGGCTGGGAGAGAACATAGAACAGGCGAAGGTGCGCTTCTGGAAAGAGCTTTCAAAGCTGGTGCGCCGGGATTATGAGTTTGCGCCAATACAGGCAGTTGACAAACTTACAGCCTTCTGCAAAGCAGCAATCCATGAGCATGTGAAGTTGCAGAAAGACGATAATCTAATTTTTCGGCTAGAGTTGGAGCAGCTGGAGCCGGAAATTATGGAGTATAAAGAGAGTGGCGGGTTCTTCTTTGAGTATACTGTGCACAGCCTGAAGGAGCTGCTGCCTATGTTGGAAAAGCCCTGTCAGACCCTGTGCTGCGTAGGGATTGAACCGGAAGAACTGCGTGACATGATTATAAAAGGTGGCGTGCGCGGCGGTGACAGGGTGGTACCAGTGGGCGAGACTAATAAGCTGACACTGCTGTGGGATGGGTTTGATTTGTGCGAGACGATGTCAAGGTATGTGGATGTTGGAAAGGATGAATGAGATATGGACGAAAAAGTCTATCGATGCGAAACGATGGCCGCAAACATGAGAAAGGATATGGTTGGGCTGAGCAATGTTCTGGGGAAAAATGTTGCGCACTGGGGTGGAGCACTCTCTTGTACTGAACTTTTAGCCGTGCTTTATGGAGAAGTGCTAAATTTGGAAACCACTGCTTTTGCTGAACGAGATAAATTACTGTTTAGCAAAGGACACGCATCTATGGCGCTATACACAGCTATGGCAGAGAGTGGAATGCTGGAGCGTGATGAATTAAACGCTACCTATGGATTGGACGACAGCAGGTTGCCGGCTGTTACAGAGGCTAATCCTCAACTGGGGATAGAATGTTCTGGTGGCATTTTAGGCATTGGGCTGTCCATGGGCGCGGGGATGGCTCTGCTTGCTAAGGAGCGGAATTATTCTTACCATACCTATGTGATTGTTGGTGACGGGGAAATCGACGAGGGCTCTGTGTGGGAGTCGATTATGTTTTCCTCACAAAGAAAACTGGACAATCTCACGCTGATTATTGACTTGAACGGGTTACAGGCTGACGGCAGTACAGAGAGTATCATGGATTGGCACTCACTTGGAGACAGACTTCGTGCGTTTGGCTGGTTTGTCATTGAAATTGATGGTCATAATTGTGTGGAAATACTTTCTGCGCTTGAAAAAGAAACGGATGGAACCCCTAAGGCTATTATTGCCCATACAGTAAAAGGAAAAGGTATTTCATTTATGGAAAACGATTTTGAATGGCATCATAAGGCATTGATAAAGGACGAATTGGAGACGGCAAAGGCGGAGGTGGGGTTGGTATGATGGAAATGAATTCAAAAAATGCCAGGTTTTTGGCCAGATTAGGCTCTCGAGGTGTGTTAGGCCAAGCAGTTCTGGATTCGGCTGCTGATGGAAAGAGTTTCTTTGCGGCTTCTGCGGATCTTGGGCGCACTTCTGGTTTTTCTCGTTTTGCGGAGATTTATCCGCAAAGATATATCAATGTAGGAATTGCAGAGCAGAACTTAATTGGAGTCGCAGCTGGGTTGTCCGCAGATGGAACTCCAGTGGTCGCTACAAGTTTTGCTATGTTTGCATCATTCCACTGCGCAGATTCGGTACGAGAATTTCTAGGATATATGCGTAGGAATATCAAGCTGATTGGGCTAGACAGTGGTATGGCTCAATCGACAGGCGGATATTCACATGCCAATCCTCAAGACATTTCTTTTATGCGAGCCATTCCTGGATTAACTGTGCTGTCGCCTTGCGATGGTGTGGAGCTCTATTTAGCGTTCAAGGCAGCAATGGAGATGGATGGACCAGTGTACATCAGGCTGACTGGCGATAAAATTTTACCAATTATACATAGAAGTGGAGAGGTTCAGTTTCAGATAGGCAAGGGAATAGAGCTTCAGACGGGTAACGATATTGCTATTGTAAGTTGTGGCTCTATTCTTTCTGAGGCGTTAAAAGCGGCAGAAGTACTGGAAGAAAAGGGAATTTCCAGTACAGTGGTCGATATGCATACAATAAAGCCGCTGGATACGGAGACATTGGATAGGCTTGTAAAATATAAGTTGGTTGTTACAATAGAAGAACATGGTGTTATAGGTGGCTTAGGAGGGGCAGTGGCAGAGCATCTTTCAGAGAAGAGAAATGCGCCCCCAATTTTGCGTTTAGGTGCGGCAGACGTGCTGCCAAAAGCTGGAAGCTATGCGTTTGCTTTGGAGCAGTATAACTTGAAAGCAGTTCAGCTTGCGGAAAGCATTATGAAAAAACTGAAAGTGTGGGAAGAATGAGGATACTGAGTGGAAAAAATGCTATTATTACGGGTTCAAATCGAGGTATCGGCAGGGCTATTGTTGAAGATTTTGCCCGGTGCGGCTGTAATATCTGGGCCTGCGCACGGAAAGAAAATTGTGAGTTTGAAGAACATATTGCGCAGCTTTCCAAGGAGCATGGAGTATGGATAAAGCCAGTTTATTTTGATTTATCCTCTGAAGAAGAAATTAGAGGCGGTTTCAAGCAAATATATGGTGAAAAGCTCCCAGTGGATATTTTAGTAAATAATGCCGCCATGGGCTGCTCTGGGTTGTTTTCTCTCACTTCTATGCAGGCTGTACGAAGTCTATATGAAGTAAATGTTTTTTCTGTATTGACCCTTACACAGCTTGTGCTAAAGAAAATGGTTCGTCAGAAATCAGGCAGTATTGTAAATCTTGCGTCTGTTGCAGGAATGGAAGCGCATCATGGAGATACGGCATATGGGTCATCCAAAGCAGCTATCATATCTTTCTCACAAATCCTAGCAGCTGAGATGGCGGAGTTTGGTGTCCGCGTCAATGCGGTTGCACCGGGCCCAACAGAAACGGAAATGGTCCAGCAATTTGTGGAAACAGCAAAGGGTCGGATTCTGGATAATGTGGCTATGGGCAGAATGGCACATCCAGATGAGGTTGCAAAGGTAGTGCGCTTTTTGGCATCAGACGAAGCGTCATTCGTGACAGGTCAAGTACTAAAAGTCGATGGAGGAAAAAGGTAGAGTCAGGAGGGGAAATATGATTACCAGTGAATTTCATAACATCCGCATCTCCGGGATATGCTGTGCGGTTCCTGCAAAACGTATCATAAATCAGGAAGAGTACAGTGAGCGATTCGGAGAGGAAACCGTAAGGAAAAACAGCTCTTTGACAGGTATCTATGAAAGTTATGTTTGTGGGGAATACCAGACAGTCAGTGATTTATGCTTTGAGGCGGCAAAAAAATTGCTGGAGGAAAAAGAGATTGACCCTAAATCTATTGATGTTCTGCTATTTTGCTCCTATAACCGGGACTATATTGGACCCAGCACCTGCTATGTTTTACAGTACCGGCTGGGATTACCTATGGACTGTATTGCATTGGATATTCCCATAGGATGCTCTGGGTTTGTATATGGACTGTATACTATGAGCGCCCTGCTGACTACTTCTACAGCAAAGAGAGGACTGCTTATGGTGGGCGATTCTACCTCCAGGTATTCGGCTCCACTGGATAAAAACAGGATGCTTTTTGGTGATGCCGGCGCGGCCATAGTTGTGGAAAAGAAGGAAGCCAGCCCTACAATTCGTTTTGCACTGCGTAATGATGGCAGCCGCTTTAGAGCCATTATAACACCAGCTGGAGCAGACCGAATGGTTGAGGGTGCGTCACGTGAACGTATTCTACAGGCAGACGGAAATATCCGCTCTGATTATGACACCACAATGAGTGGGATGGAGGTTTTCAATTTTGCCATCACCGATCCACCCAAACTTATCATGGAATTCATGAAAAAATACAACTACACATCCAATGACTTTGACTATCTCCTCTTGCATCAGGCCAACTTGTTCATTATCAAACACCTGGCCAAAAAGCTGAAGTTTCCTATGGATAAGGTTCCCGTGTCATTGGACAGGTACGGCAATTCTAGTGGTACCACAATCCCGGTAACCATCTGCGATGCTTTCGCCGGAAAAGAACCGCGGCATATCCACGCCCTGATGAGTGGTTTTGGCGTAGGGCTCAGCTGGGGCGTATCAACACTGGATTTTGATACCGCTGATGTGCTGCCAATTTTCCATACGGATAAATATTATGAAGAGGCCGTATTCCACCACGATTTAACTTAGTTTGGCAGTAAATGGAGGGAGTTATGTGAGCAAAAAAGAAGAAATGGTTGACGTAAGTATAATAGTCCTCAGCTACTGTCATGAGAAATATATTGCCCAGGCGTTGGAGAGCATTTTGAATCAGGAGACAGATTTATACTATGAGGTGCTGGTGGGGGACGATGCATCTGGGGACAGGACGCCGGAAATCATTCGTGAATATGCAGGAAGATATCCAAATATCATCAAGCCAGTTTTGAGAGAAGAGAATGTAGGGGCGAATTACAACAGCTGGGACTTGATTCGCCGTACAAAAGGAAAATATCTTGCAATACTGGAAGGCGACGATTTTTGGGTGGATAGCTGCAAGATGCAAAAGCAATCTGAGTTTCTTGAAAACCATTCAGAGTATGTAGGGTGCTTTAGTAAATGCCTGATTGTGGATGAAAACAGTCAGCCGAATTATGAGCGGAGCTGCCACACCGCATGGAATAAGAAGGTCTTTACACTGCAGGATTTGATTGATAGCTGGCAGCTTCCAGGGCAAGTTGGTACAGGTATGATTCGCAACTTCTACCATAATATGCAGCCGGAAAAGTACGATATTTTGTATAAGGCCCATCCCATGGTCGGAGACAAAACAGGGATGCTGCTGGCACTCTCTTACGGCCCAATTTATTGCAGCAACGAGGTTTTATCAGCATACCGGTTCGTGGACAAGGCTGGGAGTAACAACTGGTTCTCTATACACCATGCAAATCCCTACCGCAACTATGATATGTTCATGTATCCCTGCAAGCTGGAGAGCTGGGCGCGGAACAACTTAAACCTGCCTCAAAACCAGCATTTGGGCAAACGCAATCAGTACCGATTTGCCAGGTTTGTGGAAGAATGCGTGAAAAAACCTGAGCTCAAAAAGTTTCGGTATCTGCTTGAGATGATAGCTGCCAGCCGCCAGCCCTTGAGATATAGCTGGTATGTGCTGAAAGCGCTGATAGAAATGGAGTAACGCGATGAAAAAATCAAGTATCTGCGCCTTGCTTTTGGGGGCAGCGCTTGGCTCAGTGTCAGGCGGTATGCTGGTGAAAAAGCTGTGGTTGGAAAAGTACCATAAGCAAAAAGAGAAATTGGCTGCAGCTGGCCAGGAGCGGGAGTTATTGTATAACCTGCTGAAGCTAAAGCAGAATCGCGTTTTATTCAGCGAGTACTTCACGGCCCATGGTATGCAGACAGTGGCTGTCCTGGGGATGGGCCGGGAGGGACGGTATCTGCTGGACGAATTGGCGAAGGAAAAGGGAGCTGTCCCTGTATATGGGGTAGAGGCCGACTACTTAGGTTCTGTGCACGAAACGCTGACAGTCTACCGCTTGGGCGAGGATGCGTTGCCATCGGCAGATTGTTTGGTAGTATGCGATTTGAATCGGACCGAAGACAAGATAGTAAGGGCAGAGCGAGAGTTTCCAGCTGAGGTTTTGGTCTTGGAAGATATAGTTCACTGGCTGATGGAGAAACACAAGATTAGGACCTGGCAAGGGCAGTCAACGTCTCTGCGGTCCGCAAAATAAGGAGCAAAAGGGAGTACTCCCTTTTCATGCCCACAAAGTGGGCATGAAACCACATTGATAAACTGAATGATAGAGCAGGAGTGATTTATAATGAAATTCTGTAATAAGCCCTTTACAAGTGTGTACTTAGCCCCTGATGGTGAAGTGTGGCCTTGTGGGTGGATGCACTGCGTGATTGGAAACATTTATGAGCAAGACTTAGAAGAAATTTGGCATAGCAGCGTAGCCGAGCTGGCGAGAGAATCTATTAAAAATGGGTCATTTGCATTTTGCAGAGAGGTGTCGTGTCCATTCTGCGAGCGTGGAGAGCTGCAAAACCTGTCGTTGGAAGAAATTGCGCACTATACCCCTCTGGATATTCCTGAAGATATTACGATTGCCAATGACCGTACATGCAATATAGCATGCACCTCTTGCCGGGGTGAGGTTTGCGTTTCCTCTCAGGAAGAAAGAGAAAAAATTGATAGTGTTCTTAAGCGTTTGCTGCCTATAGCCAATAAAGCAAAAAAACTTGACATGAATGGGCAGGGGGAGTTTTTGGCAAATCCCAGCTTTATTCAGTTTTTGGAAGAACTGCGTCCTGAGAGGCAGGATTTCAAGATAAATTTTGAAACAAATGGAATACTCTTTGATGAAGCACATTGGAAGAGGTTTTCCCATCTTGGAAATTATTTTATCTCAGCGACGGTAACCTTGAACAGCCTGCAAAGAGAGGTGTATCAGTATCTCAGCGGCGGGTTTGACCAGTTAGACAGGGAACTGCAAAATCTTCGGTTTTTGAGCCAACTGAGGCGTGAAGGGAAAATTAATGAACTGAGTATCACAATTATTGTTCAGGATTGTAATTTTTGGGAAGTCCCAGAATATATCAAAACTTTTACCGAGTCCAAAGAGTATGAGGTTGATAGAATTGTGATGAAGCCTCTATATAAATGGTTCAAAATGGACGAGGAAACCTATTGGTTCAAAAATATCCTGAATCCTATGCACCCATATCATAAGGAATATCTCAAAATCCTGGCAGATGACTGCTGGAAGAACCCCAAAGTCTATGATTGGGGCTGTCATAACGTCCGGGAAGCCATGCCGCATCCTCTGAAGCAGGAGGAAATCTACCGGAAGCTCCTTTCCAAAGTCTACAATAATGAAGACGGCCTTACCCCTGTTGAGTACCTGAAAAAGTGCGTGGCCAGGCTGGGGGCAAAGCGGATGGGATTTTATGGAAAGAATGAGTTTTCTTTAGAGTTTGCAAAGCTGCTGAACAGAACTGGGGTTGAAATCTTCCAGCTTACTTGGGTGCCGGAGGATTGTGAAGGCACATTCATCAAGGTGGCTAAGCAGGAGTTTAGACCTGACATGGCGGACGTCATGCTCATTATCGACTTCTTCAAGGGCGGATATTGGTTTAATGATTTGCGGGCCCTGGGGTTTGAAGGGCCTCTCCTGACAGTGGAGGATTTTATCCTTCAGAGGGAACACGAGTCTGACGGGGAAATATAAGGAAACTGGAGATTGAACTCGCTTTTTTCAAAACGTCTAGTTCATCCTCCTACATCTTGATGCAAAAGGAATCCAGGCTCCCCACCTTCTCCTCAATCAGGATGATGCCCAACAACTGCAACCGGCAAATTTAGTTTGCCGCACACGGTTATCGACAAGGAGATTGGCAGGCACAGAGTACCACCAGCAAAGTGGTGGGTATTTGCATGTTAAAGGTAAGGAAGTGTCTGAGGAGTAAACTTCAATCGGCCCAGATGATAGAGATATACGAAGCATAAAAATCGAGCGGGATGCCAGGACTACTTCGGCATCCCGCATTTTCTGTTTTGGAGGGGATTTATGTGAACGATTTGGACAAAGATTATACCGACATTTGTGCTCGCTGCGGCTATATTGTTGTTTCAGTTCATGCTTTTCATTGGGGATGTGCCCGCGGAGTCCAAGTCGTTTTTGTTAAGCTCGTGATTTTGAACTCCATTATTTATGTATTAGTACAAGTGCAGCAATAGAAATAACTTTATTTGAGAAAATACCAATTTTTTCATGAAAGTCTATTGACTTTTTTGCGTCAAGGGCTATACTAAATATAGCAAATGATGAATAAATCGTCATTTTGCTATTGGAAATACTAATAGGAAAAGAAGGTGAGACATTGAACATCCCAGCACTTACAAACACGGAAGAGAAAGTGATGAAATTTCTTTGGAAGCAAGACAAGCCCCTCAGTGTCCAGGAAATGCTGGATTTATGGGAAGGCGAAGAAAAAACATGGCAGGACAATTATATGAGAGCGATTGTCCGTACCCTTGTGAAAAAAGGAGCATTGGAGGTTTCAGACATAAAGCTCCGCAGCAACAGCCGGGCTTCCCGGCGGCTCCAGCCGACTTTTTCTAAAAAAGATTATTACTCCCAGCTGGTAAAGCGTGGAGGCCTTCGTGTCAGCGAAATGGTGGAAGCTGAGGCCGTCGCAATGACCCAAAAAGGCGACAGGGAAGGAATGAGCGCTTTGATTCGTGACTTGAAGGAAATCATTGAAGAATATGACACAAGGGATGATGCAGAATGAGCGTGACAGTTTTTTCTTTCGCCATGTCAGTTGTGTTCAGCGTCATATTTATCTTGGCAATTCATCTGCTGCGCAAGCAGCCCTTCTTTCTTTACTCTTTCGGAGTCCATACAATTCTAGGGCTGTATGTCCTGTGCCTGTTTCGGGCCATTGCTGTTTTTGAGTTTCCCTTCACTATGCCGGTTGGTCTTCGCAATACATACAGCACGGTATTTAGGGCAGTATGGACAGCTCATATCACGCTTGGAGATTCCAAAATTCAATTGCTGCTTGTTTTATGCGGCATATGGGCTGTGGCTGCCGTGGCACTTATTGTGCAGTTCCTATGGAAAAGCTGGAAGGTTGCCCGGAAGGCAAGGTGGTATGCCGCAAACAGGGACTCCCGTGCTGAGCGTGTTCTGGAGCGTGTAAAGAGGGAATCCTGGAGAACACCTGCCGTCAAAGTGTGTATCTGCCCTACCATAGATATACCCATGGGGACAGGGATTTTCCGGCATTATATCTGTCTGCCCGACCGGGAGTATGGCGGAGAAGAACTGTACTGCGTTCTAAAACATGAGTACACCCATTTCTGCAATCATGACCTGACTGTGAAATTCCTTGTTCATCTGTTTTGCTGCATTTTTTGGTGGAACCCAGCGGTATATCTCTTAAAAAGGGATGTGAGCCAGGTTCTGGAAATCCGGTGCGATATCAAGGTTACGGAGAAATTCAGCAAAAAAGAAAGGCTGGAGTATCTGCTCACAATTGTCCGTGTCCTAGAGAGAACGGATGGAGCGAGCCAGAGGCCTCCTTCTATGCTGACTACTAGGCTGGCCTGCAAGAAAGACGGAGACGATGTAAGGGAGCGATTTCGAGTGATAACAGCAGCTTCGCGCTCAATCTCAAGACTGTGCCAGGTCGCTTTCTGGACATTGGCAGTTACCCTTGTTGCGCTCTCGTATTCGTTTGTGCTGTAGCCGGCTTTCGCCCCGCCGGTGGAGGATATCTACACGAACGATTCTGTGTTTGAGATGGAGTATATCATTGAGCACAGGGATGGAAGATATGATTTGGTTTTGTCAACTGGGGAAAAAGTGCAATTAGAAGAGGAAATAGCGATTATGCTTCTTTCCGACAGAATAGAATGAAATTAACCGAGGAGAAATAAATTATGAGTAGATTTATGCCTTTATCAGAAGCGATTTCAAGAAAGGCTCGGAATATAAATGGATGGAAACGCATTCTTTCGCTGGTTCTTGTTGTATTATTAGGGGTAGTATGCGTTATACCAGCAAGCGCGGCGGAATACACGGATATTCCTGGGGAGCACCACTGGGCTTATGACGGTATCAATTTTGTGATTTCGGAAGGTCTGATGGTTGGGACTGGCAACGGTACATTCTCTCCCCAAAAGGCAGCGAGCCGTGCTATGTTGGCAGCCGTGTTATATCGCGTTGCCGGTTCTCCGGAAGTGGATGCGTCTGCTAATTTCAAGGATGTTCCTCAAAATGCCTGGTATAAAAAAGCAGTGGATTGGGCTTATCTGACAGGGGTGGTCAGCGGATATTCTGAGACTGCGTTCGGCCCCTATGATTTCCTTACCAGAGAGCAGGCAGTTGCCATGTTTTATAGCTTCGTGAAGGTGAACGGCTATTCTCATACTGGGTTGTCGCTTCTTTACAATCAAGATGGCACCTATGAGACTTACGCTGATTCTGACCAAGTCAGCCAGTGGGCAATTCCCGCTATAAACTGGAGCCTAAATGCAGGACTGCTATATGGCACGCGGAAAGAAAACGTCCTCATGCTTGAGCCCCAGGGGATTGTCGCCCGAGAGCAATTGGCAACAATCCTATACCGATTTGATGGCATAGTAAAGTGGCCTGGGAAAGGTGATGTCGTGGGAGCGGAAAGCAATCGGCTAACGGTCACGGGATTACTGGACTCTCCAACTTATACGATTCGCGAGACTGATGCGGCTCTTCTGAAAGACCTTCTGACGGACGAAAGCTGGAATAAGACAGAAGATTTTTTAGAATACCCGGCAGCGTTTGCTATTTATCTAGGTAATGCAGAGTATTTGTTATATGTAAAAGACGGCGCATGGCTTGAACAGTGCGGATTCATTACAACTCAAGAGAACGGAGAAAAAATCTTTGGGGGTATGACGCTCTCTGATTCTGCAGTATTTCAAAGGCTCTTTGAGATTTGTCAGGCCTATACGGCTCAATAAGCAGAATCCGTACCTTTACTGCCTGTTACTGGATATATGTGTGTACCAATTTGTGGTTGAAGATGAGATCATATCAAAAGTGCTCCTGGGTAAGAAGTGTTGGGCTGAAAAATCTGGGCTTTGGGCAATAGCAAACGAACAGCGGCGCGATAGACTTAGGGTGAGGCTATCGCACCGCTGTTCGTTTGCCAGTGACAGGGGAGGAGGAAGTATATAAAAAGAATATGCTCGAGGACTTGCCTCCATTCACAGACTACAAGCCCTTTAGTGTCATAGAACAGTTTTTCAGACTGCATTTTGTGTAATTCAGAGGGGTGATTTTACAACTAAGGGAAGTAACCTTTGTATCAAGAGTCTGTTTCAGCGTTACTTCCTCGGCTTAGTCCTACAACCAGCAGGAAGGCGACGAAAGCTCCAGTCAGCTTAGCCGCCAAAACCGCTCCCAGCATCTGGGGTTCTGTGCTGAGTACGAAGGCCATATGGGCCGCTAATAGGCTGGTGCCGCTGACTAAAAACGCCCCTGCTGCCACCTTGCCTCGCTCGTCCATGTCCTGATACAAGGAAAGGGTAGGCAGAGCGCTCACCAGGCTAAGGAGCATGCCGGTCAGGCTTTGGGGCTTCATACCCAGCTTGGCTCCCAACCAGGCGAATGGCCGTACCAGTGCCCGCCGGATGAGTTCTGCCATAGGCAGGCTGCCCAGCAATACCACGCCAATTGAGCTCACTGTGGCCATAGAGTTTTCCAAAGGGGCCATGCCGGAGACAGGATTCCAACCAGCCATGGATTCCACAGCGGCCAGCACCAGTCCAACTGTCACCAGCCAGCGAATCCCCTCAGAGAGCAGGCAGAATCCCTTCACCATACGGTCTGGCCACAGGCCCAAGCCAATCAGCAAAAACAGTGCTAGAGCAAATACCGGCAGATTTTGCCACAAACAGGCCCAAATTCCCAGCCCGGCCAGCAGGCCGCCCGCCAACAGGCCCGCGGGCATGGCGCACAATCCCAGCATGATACCTCTGGCGAAGAAGGGGCGGTCGCCTTTGGGAATGATTCCCATGCCCACCGGTACAGTAAACACCAGGGTGCATCCGAACACACTGGATACGACCAAACCTGCGTAGCTGCCAATCTGTGAATCCTGGGCCAGTTCCTTTGCCAGCTGATAGCCGCCCATATCCACTGCCAGAATGCTGCCGAACATGGCCGGGTCCACGCCCATGCGCTGGTATAGAGGCACAATGACCCGCCCCAGCCAATCGGCCAGCACCGGTGAGAGGCAAATCATCCCAGCCATGGACAGGGCCATGGGGCCCAGGAGCATAAAACCGCTCTCGAATTTGTCTCCCAGGCCCCACTTATTTCCTCGAAGCCGGTCCAAACCTCCCAGAATGGCTCCGCCAGCCATTACAAGCATCAATACTTCATTCATCTCCTGCTCTCCCAGACTTAGAACGCCACAAAGTTTTGACGCATAGTGTCTTCAATGTCCTCAATGGTGCGGGGTGTGCAGGCGGAAAGGTTCTCGCAGCCAGTCTGGGTGACCAGACAGTTATCCTCCAGCCGGAAGCCTATACCGAACTCTTCGTGATAGATGCCAATGTCTACACAAAACACCATATTGGGCGCAATGACCTCTGGCGTCTCTATTGCGTCATGCACATCAAAACCCACGTGGTGGGCGCCGCCATGCCACATGTATCTGCCGATGTTCTTCACGTCATCCAATAGGCCTGCATCCTTCATCAACTGGGCGCAGTACCGGTGGGACTCACCGTCCACGTCAGCCATTTTCATGCCCGGCTTGATGATGCTGAACATGTGGTTGGAGGTCTCCAAAGCCATCTCGTAGAGCTGCCGCTGGCAATCGCTGAATTTGCCGTTGCAGGGCCAGCCTCGGGAGACGTCGGTTATCATGTAGTCATACCAGGCCCCCACATCATTAAGTACCATATCCCCGTCCAGAGCCTGACCCTTGTAGGCGTAATAATGGATACAGAAGTTGTTCTTACCTGCAGAGATAATAGAGGGGAATCCAGGCCCCTGGGGGCCGTACTGGCCAATGGCGCAGTCAAATAGGGCCTTGTACTGGTACTCGTACATGCCAGGTTTAGAGGCTTTCATCATGGCGGTGATGCCCGCGCAAGTGATTTCCTCGGCCTTACGCATGGCGGCAAGCTCACAGGGTTGCTTAATGGTTCTCTGACGGCGGATAAGAGTGTTAGCGTTCTCAATTATTAAGTAAGGATAGTCCCTCTGCACCCGTTTGAGCAGGAGATGGGCAGGCTCGTCCCGGTCAGTAGGTGAGACCCGGAACAAATCCAAATACAGATGCTGATAGTTGCCAGAAACAGCCAGCCGGTGCAGCTCGGCCTCAAAGCCGCTGACAAAACCAACGTTCCCAATTCCAGAGATATCCGCCGCCTGCTGAGGATTGATGCGCTCTCCATTCCAGCGTTCCGCCAGCATGTCCGGGGGCAGGATATAGGCCTTCTCAGACACAGCGCCCTCACTGTCCTTTTGGGCAATAAAAGCCGTCTCCTTCTGGTCCAGGCCGGTCATATAAAGGAAGTTCCGGTTGGTATAGAAGGGGTAGAACTCATCGTTAGTTTTGCGCACCTCTATGCCGGAGAACAGTACCAGCAGGGAGTTGGGCTTCATCTGGGTGTAAACTTTTTGGCGGTTGCCCGCATAAAATTCTTGATTCATACATATCACCATTCCAGGCCCACAGTCATAAACTGAGGCCCGCCTTTCGAAAAAAATGTTTCTGTCTTACTTGTTCCTGCAATTACTGCCCACACGCCGGGGGAGCGGTAGACTGGCGAAGAACATGGGTGCAGGGCAGCAACACATGGCGTGCCTCCACCTCCTGCTGAGTCATAAGAGACATTAGCAGCTGTGCGCTGGTTCTGCCCATCTGTGAGAGGGGTACATTCACCGTTGTTAGGGCAGGGAGGACACACCGGGAGGAATCAGTGTTGTCGAATCCCTGCAAGGAGAGCCTGCCGGGCACAGAGATTCCCCGCTCATAGGCGGCCCGCATGGCTCCAAAAGCAATGTCATCACTCATACAGAAAATAGCCGAAGGGGGATATTCCATATCCAGCAGCCGGCAGCAGTGCTGATAGCCTGCAGAGGTGCTCCACTTTCCGGTGCAGACATAAGCCGGGTCGAAGGAGAGACCATGCTCCATTAAAGACTCTGTATAACCCTGCATGCGTTTGTGGGTGGGGATAGAATTGATGGGTCCGGAAATCAGGGCAATGCGCCGGTGGCCCAGCTCTGCCAGATGGTCCACTGCCAGTTTTGCTCCCTGGAAGTCGTCATAATTCACAGTGCAGTCGCCATCGCTTCGTGTGAGGCAATAAGTATACACTACTGGAATTGGCAGCTGGGGCAGGATGCCTCCCACATCGCGGGGGTGCAGGCCAACATAAATGACGCCGCTGACCCGAGCGGAGAGAAAGTTGGTCACGCTGTCCTGCACAGAGCGGAGAAACTCTGGCCTGCGGACCATCTGTTCATAGTCGGCCGGCCCTTGGGGGGGATATAGATGCTCCAGCCGCAGATTGCACAGGCTCACAGTATAGCCTTTGGCTTCACATACAGAGGAAATTCCCTCAATAATAGGCCCGCTCATAAAGGCGCAGATATCCTCAGCGATGATACCCACCGTATTGTTGCGGCTGGTTTTTAGATTTTTGGCCACTGTGTTGGGAATGTAGTTCAGCTGCCGTATGGCTTCCCGCACCCGTTCTTCTGTTTCCGGGGCAGTGGTTCCCTTGTGATTGATGACATTGGAGACCGTGGATACGGAAACTCCAGCCAGGGCCGCTACATCCACGATTGTACTAATGCCCAGAAAAACACCTCCAATCAAGGTAAATAATCTGGAATAAAACGTTTTTTTGAATTTTGCCTATGTTACATAAAGGAGTATACCACAAAGCAAGACGAGTTGCAAGAAAAAAGTAAACGAAACAGAAGTTTTTTGAATTTCATTTGAAGAATGTTGTTGACATTTGCAAGAGGTTGTAGTAAATTGTTTGTAAACAAAGGGTATATGTGCTGTGGAATTGATACGTTTCAATTTGTGAGAACAAACTCTTTGAAAATTTTTCATTTTATTTGCTTGAAGAATCACGGGCTTAAAGAGGAATCATATGAATTTTTATAATTTTAAGCCGCTTTTTTAAGTCGCTTAAGATAATTATGTCGTTCTTGTTTTATAGAACGTTTTACAGGGAGGTGTTTAAGCCAAAATCATGACAGCGGATTTCTCCCGCCCAAAAGAGAAAAATTCGGTTTATTAAGGAGGAACGGAACATGACAAAAGTGGGCAGGCCGGAAAAAAGCAGGCTGCTTAAACGACTCATTCGTGAGAGAGAGTTATGGTTTTGGAGCAGTTTGAGCATGGTGTGGTGGGTAATCTTCTTTTTCATCACCCTGTATGGTATTGTCTATGCGTTCTTTGACTACGTCCCGGGCCGGGAACTGGGATGGGAGCGGTTTGTAGGCTTAAAGCACTTTACCGCATTCTTTCAAGGGCGGGATGCGGGTATCATTATCCGCAACACACTGGTAATTGGCGGGCTAAATACCACTGTGGGCTTTGCGGCCCCTATTGTGCTGGCACTGCTCTTTGACGAGTTGCGCAGCTCCAAGCTCAAGCGTGTGGCCCAGACCATTTCCTATCTGCCCTTCTTTGTATCCTGGGTGGTGGTGGCAAGCATCCTGACCGCGATTCTCAGCAGTGAAGGTGTGCTCAATGAAGTACTGGTCAGCTTAGGAATTTTGGAAAAACCCATCCTCTTCCTGCAAGAAGGAAAGTACTTCTGGGGTATGATTACCCTGGTAAATATATGGAAAAACGTGGGATATAGTACGATTTTGTATATGTCTGCCATTGCGGGTATAGACCAGGAGCTGTACGAGGCGGGGGCTGTGGATGGCCTAGGCCGCTGGGGCATGGTAAAGCATATCACCTTTCCCAATATACTGCCCACTATTGTGCTGTTGTTTATTCTGGGTATAGGCAATATCCTAAATATTGGTTACGAGCAGCATCTGCTGATTGGCCAGCCAACCACCCGGGAATACTGGGATATTATTGATACCTATGTATACCGGTATGGCGTGCAGATGGGACGGCACTCCTTCGCCATTGCTGTGGGGCTGATGAAGTCTGTGATAGGTCTGACGTTGGTGTTTATCACCAATCTGATTAGTAAAAAGACTATGGATATGTCTATATTTTGAGGAAAGGGGGAATGGACTATGGGTTTTGGCAAATTCGGCCAGGCTGCTTCCAACAAGGCGGCTGCAGCTTGCCAAAAGCACAGTTTCCAGTCGGATTTTCGACGCAGTAAATATTATCATTATGGTGTTGCTGATTTTTGTTATGGTCTATCCCTTTTGGAATCAGCTGGTGGTTTCCCTTAATGATGGCATTGACACCCAGCGGGGTGGGTTGTATTTTGTACCCCGTATGTTCACGCTGAACAACTATGATTATATTATCAAATCCGAGGGCCTGAGCACGGCAGTTATGTGGTCGCTGCTGCGGGTAGCGGTAGGCACTGTTACCCATCTGATATGCAGTGGGTTTGTAGCATATCTTACCACGGTTAAGTTTTTTTCATTTCATCGGCCTCTGCGCGCCATGTTTGTAATCAGCATGTATATGTCCGGCGGTATGATTCCTGTCTACCTGTGGTTCACCAAAATTGGCCTGCTGGAAAGCTTTGCCGTGTATTGGGTACCAGGACTGATTGGTGCCTATGACATGATGCTGATTGCTTCCTATATAGAGAGTCTGCCTGATGCGGTAAGCGAATCAGCCCGAATTGATGGCGCCCGTGAAGTGACTATCTTCTTCCAGGTGGTGGCCCCCCTCTGCGTGCCAGTGTTTGCGGCTCTGGCAGTGATGACTGCTGTAGGCCACTGGAATTCTTGGTTTGACTGTATGCTGTACAACTCTTCAGGTAAATTCGACACCCTGCAGATGCTTTTGCGGGATATCCTTATTGAGTCTGGCAAAATCAGAAAGCTGATGCAGGATGCCACTGTAGGCGCGGATGCAGTAAAAAGTCAGGTAGCCCGCATTTCTACACAGTCTATGAGGGCTGCAACTACCATGATTGTCACTATCCCCATTGTTTGCGTATATCCTTTCTTCCAGAAATATTTTGTGAAGGGCATCTCTATTGGTGCAGTGAAGGGATAAATTCAACTCAGCTTCTATTTGGAAAACAAATATAGAAGCAGCCGGGTTTAGAGCCTGCCACGCTCTAGGGGATTCCCACTATTCTCAGGCAAGCTCTGACGGGCTGAAAAAACACGGAAAGGACGAATCAAACTATGAAAAATCCGAGAAACGCAATGAAACGCCTTCTGTCCCTGTTGCTGAGTCTAGCGCTTATAGCCTCTCTAGCAGCCTGCGGTGCAAATGACGAATCTTCAGCCTCTGTGCCGGAATCAAAGGGCTCCTCAGGGGCCAGTGACTCCGCTCCTACAGGTGAGGTGAATAAGTACGGCTGGGAGGTGCCTACTGAAACGCTGAAGTTCTCGTATTTCTACGCGGATGATGACACCTTGGCACAAGATGAGGAGGACAAACGGCTGGCCTATACGGCCCAGGTTCTCAAAGATGAGTTCAATGTGGAGATTCAACGTATTGTCTATAAACAGGACCCTACTGAGCGGCTCAATCTGATGTTGGCCGGAGATGACTAGCCGGATGTTATCTCGGTATGCCGGACTCTATGGCTGAAACCTTTATTGACCAGGGCCGGGCCCAGGAACTGGATGGGCTTTTGGAGCAATATGGGCAGAACATTGTCAACGGTTTCGGCAAGTATCTGAATCTGATGCGGAACGACGAGGGGAAAATCTACAAGCTGGCCCACTCCTGGGGCCACACCACGGATGCCATGGGCCGTGATTTCTCCATACGCTGGGACTGGCTGCAGGAGGCAGAGCTTCCCTTGTATGACAGTTTTGAGAGTTATTATGAAACGATTAAAAAGCTGGTAGAAATGCATCCCACTAATGAATCCGGTGAAAAGACCTATGGCTTTACAGCTTTCTCAGAAAAGGGCGAAGAGTTCTACAAGACTCCCTTGGCATACTTGGGGCTGTTTGGTGCCAGCGGTGGTGTGAACACCAGTGGGGGCTCCATTACTCACTACTACAAGCTGAACGATAACGGCTCTATCTCTTATTGGGTGGATACAGAAGAAGGACTGAAAGTGGCCAAATATATCAACAGGTTCTGGCGGGACGGCTTGATTGACCCTGACTTCCAGACCAAAGATTATGACGCTTCGGTTGCCTTTATGTCTAACGAGCGGGTGGCAGGCAATATTGGCACCTGGTGGCATAATCATGTAGGCGGCCATCAGATTTGGCAGTCCACTGAGGACGACTGGACTATTGAAAAGCGAATGCAGTGTGTAACCTTCCAAGAGGGCGATGCTACACCCGCACTGATTTCCGATAACTTTATCCGCACTACCCGCTGCATCATTACTGACAAGTGCCAAAACCCTGAGGATGTAATGAAGTACTGGAACTGGGAGACAACACCGCTGGGTGTAGCCTTTACCACAAATGGGCCCGAGGGCGAGGACCGGGCTTGGAGCATTGACGAGAACGGTGACGCTAAGATAAGCGACCTTTACTGGTATGGCAAGGAAGGGGACACTTCCTTCCTGTGGGGTGACTTTGAAGAGGAAATGGGCAGCTTTAACTATTGGATGATGTCCCCTGGCTACACTGCTGAGGACAAAGTGGATAATCCGGGGCAGGGCTGGGCAGAGCCTGTGGCGAAGGTGAATGCTTGGGACTTAATTCCCGATTACGACAAGCTGAACCAGGATGAATTGGAGGCTGGGCAGTTGGTCACCAAATCTCACTATGAGACCTCCACGCCCTACCTATGGGACCAAACCTTATGGACCCCCTCCTTTTCCCCGGATGATCCTGAGCTGCTGATTAACCAAGACGTAGCCGACTGTATTTCCAGCACTTGGGTGCAGGTAGTAATGGCCAGTACAGAGGAAGAGTGTGTAGAGCTGTTTGAGAAGATGAAGAATGACCTGCATGCCATGGGATTGGATGACCTGGTGGCATTCCAGCAGGCTGCCTTGGACAAGAATAAGGCCAAACTGGAAGGGAAATAAGGCATTTTCTTATAGCTTGACCGCGATGGCGAGCCCACGCCCCGCTTTTTGGCGGCGTGGGCTTTCGGGATAAGAAAACAGCTGTTAAGAGAAAATTTGAGATTGAGAGGAATCTATTATGCCTTTTCATGAAATCAATGTGAAAAATGTCAAGATAGATGACAAGTTTTGGAACAAGAGAATTCGCAGCGCTGTGGAAAATATTGTCCCCTACCAGTGGCGGGTTCTGAATGACCAAGAACCCGGAGCGGCCCCCAGTCATGCAGTGATGAACTTCAAAATCGCTGCGGGGATGGAGTCGGGAGAGTTTTACGGCTACCAGTTCCAGGACAGTGACCTGGCTAAGTGGATTGAGGCGGCGTCGTTCAGTCTTATCTACCAAGACTCTCCCCAAGTGCGCGCTGCCTTGGACCAGGCCATCAGCATTATCGAAAAGGCCCAGCAGCCAGACGGGTATCTGGATACCCACTACATCCTAAAAAAACCAGACAAGAAATGGCAGGAAATTGCCCATGGCCACGAGCTTTACTGCACGGGCCATATGCTGGAGGCAGCTGTTGCCTACTACACTGTTACCGGCAGCGAGCGGCTGCTGAAAATAATGGAAAAGAATGTGAAGCTCATCCGCCAGGTGTTTGGCAAGGCAAAGGGGCAGATTGACTCCTATCCTGGACACGAGGAAATTGAGCTGGCCTTGATGAAAGCCTATCGCGTTACTGGAGAACAAGTCTATTTCGAACTGGCCCAGTATTTTGTGGAGAACCGGGGGGAGAAGCCTGGCTTCCTGGAAGAGCCCCGCTTTCTGGAGCTGGCGAAGGAACGGTGGAGTCAGGCTGACTACCACCAAGCCCATGCCAAAATCCGGGAGCAGAAAGCTGCCGAGGGCCATGCGGTGCGGGCAATGTACTTCTTTACCGGTGCAGCGGATGTGGCTCTGGAAACCGGCGATTCCACCTTGAAAAAGGCGTTAGAGAACCTATGGAGCAACGTCACGGGCCGTAGGATGTACATCACCGGGGGAGTGGGCTCTCAGGGGGACGGTGAGCGCTTCACCATTGACTATGACCTGCCCAACGATACTTGCTACACCGAGACCTGTGCAGCCATTGGCCTGGCCATGTGGGCGCTGCGAATGTTGCGTCTGGAGCCGGACGCCCGCTATGCTGATGTAATGGAGCGGGCATTGTATAATAATGTGCTCAGTGGTATCTCTGAGGATGGAGAGCATTACTTCTATGTGAATCCACTGCAGCTGAAGCCGGACGTGGCTCAATACCGCCGGGACCATGAGTCTGTAGAGCCGGAGCGGGTCAAGTGGTTCGGATGTGCATGCTGCCCGCCCAATGTAATCCGTACTCTCTGCGGCCTGGGGGGATACGTATATACCCAGCGGGGAGAGGCAATCTATCAGCACCTGTATGTGGGCCATAGCGCGGAAGTGGAGACCAGCAGCGGTGTTGCTCATTTGACCTGCACATCTTCCATGCCTTGGCAGGGAGCAGCCTCCATTACTTATCATGGGCCAGTGGGAATCAGTCTGTACTTGCGGGTACCGGAATATGCGATGGGTTTTGCTCTGACCAAAGACGGTACACCCGTGGAATTCACAGTGGAAAGGGGCTATGCCAAACTGACGCCGCAGAATGGAAGTACCTATCAGGTGAACTTTGAAATGGAAGCGCGCCTCGTCCAGGCTAACCCTCGTGTTACTGAGGACTGCGGTAAAGCCGCGGTGCTGCGCGGGCCCCTTGTCTACTGCGCTGAGGAGGCGGATAATGGTCCTCTGCTGAACAGCTTTATCTTAGACATGAGTATTGCGCCTGAGTTGGAGGAGAGCCCTCTGTTCGGAGGCATCACCACACTGCAAGTGGCAGGAACTCGGCCGGACATGGAGGTATGGCCTGAAGACCGGCTGTACAGTGCTGCCCCCAACGCCCGGCAGGCAGCACAGATGAAATTGATTCCTTACTTCCTATGGAATAACCGAGGCCTGGGGGAGATGTTGGTGTGGATGAATGCCAGATAAACAGAAAGGAGAACCATGATGCAACACTTTTTTATAGAAAACAATAGCTTAGTGTGGCGCGGCAATGGTGAGACCTTGATGATTCAGCCTTGGGGGCCCAACAGCCTGCGCCTGCGCTCTCGCATGATGGGAGATATTCTGAACGAGGATTTCGCTTTGCTGCCGAACCCGCCCGCTCACGGCCCAGTTCAGATTGAAGTGGAGGAACAGCGGGCCAGTATCAGCAGGAATATCTGGACTTGAAGCACAGCGTGGTGGAGATGTCCCAGAGGAATACCCAGGTCAGTGTACCTTTTCTGCTTTCCAGCCGTGGTTATGGTTTTCTGTGGCATAACCCCGCTGTGGGCAAAGCCATCTTTGCCAAGAATTTTACCCAGTGGCAGGCTGACGCCAGCCGCCAGGTAGACTATTGGATTACCGCTGGAGACAGCCCCGCCGAAATTACTGAGCGGTATGCCTCGGTGACGGGCACTGTTCCCATGATGCCTGAGTATGGCTTAGGATTTTGGCAATGCCGCCTGCGGTATTGGAATCAGGAACAGGTGCTGGACGTGGCCAGGGAGTACAAGCGCCGGGGTCTGCCGCTGGATGTAATTGTTGTAGATTTCTTCCATTGGCCCAAGATGGGAGATTTCCGCTTTGACTCAGAGTTCTTCCCGGACCCGAAGGCTATGGTGGATGAGCTGAAGGAGATGGGGGTGGAACTGATGGTCTCCGTGTGGCCCCAAATTGCCCTGACTAGCGAGAACTATGAGGAAATGCGCCAGCTGGGCCTGTTGGTGCGAGCAGAGAAGGGCAACCAGGTGACTATGCAGTTCCCAGAGGACAGCACCTTCTATGACGCAACCAATCCCCGGGCCCGGGCCTATGTGTGGGAGAAGTGCAGGAAAAACTACTATGATATAGGCGTGCGCATTTTCTGGCTGGATGAAGCGGAACCTGAGTACGGCGTGTGTGACTTCGACAACTACCGCTACCATCTAGGCAATGCTTCTCGGGTCAGCAACATCTATCCTCAGCTGTATGCACGGGGTTTTTACGAGGGCATGGAGAGGGAAGGGCAAAAGAATATTGTGAACCTAATCCGGTGCGCCTGGGCGGGCAGCCAGCGATATGGGGCTCTGGTGTGGTCCGGAGACATCGATAGTACCTGGGTAGATTTTAGGTGTCAGATTTGCGCGGGCCTGAACATCTCTTTGGCGGGGATTCCCTGGTGGACCACAGACATTGGCGGCTTCTCCGGCGGAGACCCTAAGGACCTAGCTTTTCAAGAGCTATTGGTGCGATGGTTTCAGTTCGGTACCTTCTGTCCAGTGATGCGTCTGCACGGCGACCGGATACCCTCAAAGATGATTTATAATAAGTCTGGTAATAAGGTGATGCACACAGGCGCTGATAACGAAATTTGGAGCTTTGGCGAAGAAAATTATCAAATCCTGCGAAAATACCTGCTCTTCCGGGAGACGATGCGCCCCTATGTGCGCCAGCTGATGCAGGAGGCCCACAAAACCGGCGCGCCTGTGATGCGGACCATGTTCTACCAATTCCCAGAGGATGCCCAGTGCTGGGAACTTATTGACCAGTACTGCTTTGGCCCGGACGTGGTGGTAGCGCCAGTAACACAGCCGGGCGCAGTGGAACGCCAGGTATATCTGCCTGCTGGATGCGCATGGATTAGCCTACATGATGGAGCCCGCTTTGAGGGAGGACAGACAGTGAATGCCAGTGCCCCGTTGGAGACGATTCCTGTCTTCTTACGGGAAGGAAGTCACGAGGAGTGGATTAAGGCAATATAGGCCGCTGGAGAATATTGGGCGGGATGTCTATTGCCCGGATGATGACCCATGTTTAGAACAGGAAAGCCGCTGTTAAGTGAACAGCGGCTTTCCTAGTGTGCAAAAAAAGCAAAGGTAGATTGCTTCATGAAGCGCCTGCAAAAGTCTCATATTCGATAGGCCATTCATTCTATCATCGTTTTAACTGTCCTCGTTTTTTCTGCCCAGCAGATAAATAGGGTCAGTTTTCATATTTCGATTTACCAGCAGAACGCCTAAAAGCCACACCGTACAGAGGAAAGCCAATGGGATGCCCACGAAAACCGGCACATACAGGGCGGACAGGGCAGACGCTTCCTCTTCTCCCAGAGTGATAGCTGCCTCTGCGTCGTGCGCCCAAAGGCTGTATTGGGTACTGTAGCCAGAATCAATTCCACCCTCTGTGTGCGCCTCTGCCTGCCCGGCCGCTTCCTGGTTCGCTAGAATTCCGCCGCAAAGACTCCCCACCGCTGCGGCTGTCAGAGTCAGCAGCAACAGGCCGCAGAGCAGGGATACTTGGCACTGGCGTTTGCTCATGCCCAGACTGCGCTCTATGGCGGTGCGCTTTTGTTCTTTCACTACGAAGAGGTATAATGTCAGAATGATTACACCTATGGCCAGAAATCCCCCAGCAGCGCACAACAGCAGAGCGGTTATGCGGGTATTTTCCAGGCCCTCCCGCACTTGGGTGTAACCGTTGTCATCATAAGTGATAATAAGCTCTGCTGCCTTGGGGACCGTTTCCCGCAGGGCCATATCAAACTCCTCGATTGTCCCGTTAGGAATCTGAAAGGATTTAGTTGTGTCCAGCATGGGGCCAAAGTGGGCAATATTCTGTGCCTCTCCACTCACGGATTTTGCCGGGATAATGATGGTGTTTCGGCTGAGCTCCGAGCTGCCCGCGAAGAACTTGCCCCGGTTATAGAGGTCATAGGTTCCCACAATTAGGTACTCGTCTCCGCCAAAAACAGCGTAATGTTCACCGTCTGCCGCCAAAGGGCTGTATCGCCGCTGAAATGAATAGCTGCGCTTATTTTCCCTGCTCTCTTTGTCCACCGAATAGCCATACAGGGAATACTGAATGGATAAGGTTACTCGGCTGCCCACAGAGGCAGCGGGGTATTTGTCCGGATGCTGAGATGCATTCCTCTGGTTGAGCTGGGCTGGGATAAGGCAGACCTTTTCTCCGTTCTCAAATTCTTCCTCCGTAATAGCCCTTCCCTGTGCAATATATGCCTGACGGCTGTGGAACGTAGGCAGCAGCTCCAGGCTGTTGGTAGGCAACAGGAAAAAGCTGTGGTTATATTCCCGCAAATACCGGGCCCAATCCCACCATTTATTTAGCTCCAGCTCTGGAGTTACTTCTTCCAGCTGTGGATTGATATCGGAAAAGTCAGGAATAAATTTTTCATAGCCATGCCGGATTTGCCAGCCATCAGTATTTTTGCGCAGATTGTGAAAACTGGGCGCATCCCCATCTTCCAGGGGGATACCAGCCGAGTCGTATTGGGAGGAAAATGGAGCCTGGTAGGCGCAGAATTCAATCTCATCATGTTCCGGGCATAGTGTACGAATCATGGCGGAAATATAGGTTTTCCCTTTTTCCAATGACTGGGGCTTTTCCGTCAGGTGTTGGCAGAAAGTAAAGCTATCTCCCACACGAAGATATTGGGCTCCAAAGTTATGGTTCAGCAGGGCATCGGCTGAGCCGTCCATCAGCACCATATCCGCTTCAGCGGAGACAGGGCCACCATCCCGACTGTCCTCCAAAGGGATAAACTCTGCCACAAAGGAGTTTGTGGTATCCAGGATATCCTCCCGAGCTGATTTCCAGTAGCTGTTGGTGAACACATAGTAGGGCCGGTTCTCCGGGGGATGGACATAATTGGCGCCTGGAAAATCCAGTGCTTCCACTGAAATAATTTCATTATAATAGTCGTGCGTGTTGGTATAAGTTCCCATGCAGGCGTTCCCACCAGTGACCTGCCCCATGGCCCGCGGTTTTTGGGCCACAGTACCGATGGTGGCAAACTGTTTTTCCGCGGCATCCATGCGCTGAGCGGTATTGCTCAGCATGACAATGCCCAGCGCCAACAGAGCCGCAGAGAGAGCCATCAGCAGGAAGGCCAGTATATTTCGCAGAGGAAGCCGCCAAAATTGCCGGATGGCAAGCCGAATCATGTATCATTCTCCTTTCCCGCCCAGCAGCAGGGCGGTGGTTTGAACATTTTCTAAACCTTCTCGAACTTGGGAGCAGCGGTTATCATTATAGGGAATGGTGAGCTCCACTGCCTGGGGCACTGATTCCTGCAGGACCCTGTCAAATCCCTTGAGGAGCTTTATCCCCAGGCTCTAATAGATTCTGCCAGGCCATCTCCCCGGGAAGGGCAGACCGCTGCGCCCTGAGCAAGCTCCTCCGGGTTACTCTGTCCGCAGCAGTAAAGCCATTACATCAAAGCGAAGCAGCAGAAGCAGAGCAAAAACTGAGCCTATCGTGCTGCATAGCAGGAAGCTGCCGCAGATAGCCAGGCAGGAGGTAAGCGAAAGATTCAGAACCAACTTCATGATTGGAAAAATAACCACGCAGCCCGTAAACTGGGTGATAATCTGGGTCAGCACATAGCTCAGCCCAGTTTGAAGCCTGGACTTCCCCAAAGATATCGTAATGGCAATATCCCGTCTGGCGCCCCGAAGCAGCAGAAAGGTTGTCAATGCAGCCAGTCCCACCACAAGCCCCAAAAAGGGAAAGAAAAACTGTTGAAAGGTGGAGAGGTTCTGCTGGAGTTGGCCAGCCGTTTTAATAAACAGCTCATCTTCCACGGAGACAGCGTCACCGGAGAATAAATCCTCCGCGTCGTCAACAGGCTCCATAAATCCCATAGCGGGCAGTTCTTCCTTAAAGATATTGAGTTGGGTGGGGTCTGTCAGTTCCACACTGAGAGAGCTGTAGTAAAACCCTGCCTCTGCCGTCTCTGCCTGTTGACGCAGCCACGCTACAGGTACATATACATTGCCCAGATTGCCGCCAGAAAGAGAGGAATCCAACAAAGCGGCAACTTTAAGGAACCACTGATTAAATCACGCCTGGCGGCTTGGCACGCATCTCGCTTGCACTTTTTCCCTCATAGTGCATAGCTTTCGTTTGCCAATCGCCAGATTGGCTGCACTCAATCTATGCGCTCTGACGAAATAATTGACTGCACGATATGCGTACCAGATTTAATCAGTACTTCCTTAAGCTCGACCTCACCAAGAGAAAGATACCGGATACCAGCCTGGTTCCACATCATAGTATAAGCGGGAAAGTCCAAGGTGCTGCCTGGTTCAATGATGTTCTCTTGCGCATAGGTCTTATTATCCACTGCACAGACTCCCTGAGCCTGTTGGAATATGGCGCTTTCCATGCCGGGGGCATAGGGGACAGCCTCCGGAGGCGCTTCTAAAGCGTCCAGGGAGTTGGCGGCCACAATAGAGACGTCACCGCCGATAAAGGGCTCCTGGGCCCGGGCTTCTTTTCCCAGCGCTCCGGCAGCCAGCGTGGTGCACTGTATGTTTTGGACAGGGGAGTGGGTCAACCGGTCAAACAGCTCTGTTTTGACGTTTAGCTCATTTTCTTTGCTGGCGTCTCGATTGACCACCCGAACCACCACAGGGATAGTATCCGCCAAACTATCCAGAGCCTCCTGATTTGAGCGGATGTTGCCCATATAAAAGGCCATACAGCCGCAAAGCAGTACAGCGAGGCTCACTGATAACAGTGTCCGGCCTTTTCTGTAAAAGAGCTGGTAATATATGTCATACACCCAGAACACCTCCGCCTGTCCGTTCAGTGTCTGGGATGTCCACTATGTCCAGTTTCCCGTCCTTCATCCGATACACCACGTCTGCCTGGGCGGCGATGCTCATATCATGAGTCACCAGAATGACACAGCGGCCCTCTTTTTTTGCCAGGCCTTTCAGCAGGGCGATAATATTTTTGCTGTTCTCGGAATCTAAATTGCCCATGGACTCGTCAGCTAAAATCACTTTGGCCTGAGAGGCCAATGCCCGGGCAATGGCAACTCGCTGCTGCTGGCCTCCGGAGAGCATGGCCGGGAGCTTCCGGGGGTCTGCTTCACCTAATCCTACGGCAGAAAGAAGCTCTTTGGCCCGAGTTTTTGCCTCACCAGAGGGTGCTTTTTGAATCTGCATGGGGTACATGACGTTTTCCAAAAGATTCAAGGTGGGGAATAGGTTGAAAGCCTGGTAAATTACTGACACGTTCCCCCGCCGGTGGCGCTCGTTGCCAATCTCCTTGACAGACTTGCCCTCCGCTATAATTTCACCTTCATTAGGAGTGCCCAGTCCTGCCAGCATGGATAGGAGCGTGGTCTTCCCGCTGACGGACTGACCCACAATGGCGTAGAACAGTCCTGCTTCAAACTGGCAGGAAACCTCGGAGAGAGCCTGCACTTTTTGATATTTGCTCTGATATGTATAGCTTACATTTTCGGCTGAGAGCACGCTCATAGTTTTCCCTCCATAATTTACTTATTGTATTGATGCGTATCCAACGCCCATTACAATAGCACTGACTCTGTAACAGCTATTTTAAGACAATTATACGGTAAAGATTTCTGCTTTTCAACAAAAATTCAGTAAATATTACCGTTTGATAAATTAATTTGGAGAAAAGCACATGCGGTAAAGGCTGTCTGGTTGCTGAATTACATCAGGAAAAAGACAGAAATAATTTGCGTTACGCATTCAGAAGCAGAAGAAAAAATTTTTTGCAAAACCTGCAACCATTTTCTTGAAAAATGGATTCTTATAGTATAGAAAGGTAAAATCAAAGGAGGTTCTATACATGAAAAAATGTGTCAGAAAAAGACTGCTTACTGTTCTGCTGGCGGGACTGCTCTTGGCGCTCCCCTTTGCAGGCTGTGGGGATGGAGACTTTGTTCCTGTGCCAGAAAGCTCTCAGGCAGAGAAAATCCCTGAGCGAATGCCAATCCTGACAGTTTGGATTGACAACGCGGACTTATGGCTCCAGAATGTTAACACGGACAAGCTCTGGGAGGAGGTTCCAGGAAATCAGCGGGAGTTTATTCTCCAAACAGAGATTCTGGGTAACGAGGAGCCAGAGCGCGGCAACCGGCTGTCCAATCTGCGGGTAGAACTGATGGCAGGGAAGGGGCCTGATATTTTCCTCTGCTCCACCGGTGGCGGGGGAAGCAACAGCTTTATGGGCTACGATGAGGAAAAGGACGCATTCTATTCCCTGGGGCGGACGTTCCCCTTCCCGGAGCAGGCCATGAGGAACCATATCTTTTTAACTCTGGATGAGTACATCCAGAAACAGGCCAATCATATGGAGTGGGAAAAGCTGGACCCTGTCATTATGAGAGCAGGCCGCACAGAGGAGGGCCAGCAGCTGCTGCCTATGGGATACAGCATGTTTATAACGCTTTATGACAGGAGCGTCTATGAGTTGGAGCAGTCTCAGCTTCCAATGACCCATAGGGAGATGCTGGATAGCGGGAATCCTCTCTTAGTGAACACCGCATTGGGAACGGACATCTGGGAAGTGTGCAGTGAGCCCTTGGACTATGAGCGCGACGCCCTGGGCTTTACAGAGGAGGAGTTCTTAGAAAACGTGATGGAATCTATGGACGATTCCTCCTCGGAGGATTTCCCGGAGGGTACTTATATCAACTGCTGGCTGGGCCAGTATGGGGAGTATAATATGACAAACAAGACAAACGGCCTGGGGGATGAGGCTCCGGAATACTGGATGGTGCCCCGCTATAACGATGCCGGTGGAATCACCGCTGAGGTGACCAGCTATGCTGCCATCAACCGTAATACTTCTTATCCTGAGTACGCCTTCCGGGTGCTGGATACTCTGCTGGCAAAATCTACCCAGCAGAACTCCAAATTCTATCAGGCAGCAGTGGAAGGAATCCCTGTGTACATGGATTTGGGTACCCGTGAGGAGCCTGTTGTCAAATCCGGCGGCCAGTGGTATATGGGCGATTGGAACCGCAGCCAGTTTGAGTTCTTACATGGACAGATTAACAGCGTGCACTTCTCTACTCCGTTGAAGGAGCAGGTGTCTTTGATGTGGCAGGAGTACCGGCAGAACGGCCAGACACCTGAGGGCCTGGAAAAGGCAGCGAAAAAGACTTACAGCACCATGCAGATGATGATAGGGGAATCTTAGAGATTTCACGGGTATGCAGGCGAAAAATGCCTATAGACACAAGGAAAGAGCTCTGGCCGCCGGGCAGAGCTCTTTCCTTGCATTATTTTAATACCGGTATGCAGGCTTCTAGTACCGCGAAAGTGACATCGCATTTTGGGGATGCCTTCCTTCTCCAGCTGGGCTCTCTGCCCATAATCTGTCTGAATGCTTTCAGAGTTTTATCCGGAATCATGTCAAACAAGGTATCCTTATCCAGCTTGTCCGCCAGCAATTCATATGCTGCGGTATTCTGCCGGGCCCAATCGGGAACTGTGCTGATGGCGCGAAGCCAGAAGCCAAATTGGAAATGATACGGATTTTCAATTATATCTTGAAATTGTCTTTCACTAATGGGATTCAGGGCCTTCCAATCATAGTTGAAAGGCCCGACAAAACCTCCGCCAAACTCGAAAGGCTTGCGAAAGGTAATATATTCGTCAAATTCTTTCATCAGCTCATATGCGTGTTTGGTCGCAGATTGAGCAATCTGCATATTTTCTCCTGTGCGCCAGCCCTGTGTATTTGCAAGCAGATTGATGTGGTTTGCACCTGGGAACTTTGCTTTTGGCTTATAATATCTTTCGTTTTTCCCTCTAAGTGTAAAGTCGTCCACAGAATGGTACTGCAAAACCTCTTTCAAATGTTCAAGGGAAAGAGAGATTTCATCGCAGAGAATAGCGGTGTCCTCAGGCGCATTTACCAATGATAAAAGTCCAGCGATAATTGCGCGGTTTCCGCCTCTTTCCTCGGCATCTAAAGCGTCGCCGCCACGGAACCAATTCTTGTGCTGGGATGCAGTTTCAGGAGTTGTAAGGGCTGTGATTGCTTTTTGGATATGCAGATTTCCTGGTTCTACACCCATGTTGAGCAATCCGTTGATATAATGGTCCATACCCTCATTTCCGTGGAGTTCCTGTCCGAACCATCCATCTGGGTGTTGTGCCTCTAAGTGCTTTTGGACATTGGACTGTCGTAGAATTTCTGCCTGCAATTCCTTCATGAACGGCTCGTCAATCGGAATGTGCAGCATATCCCGATATACCAAATAACGAATGCTGGCACAAGCGTTTTCCAGCAGATAATCGATTTGCTTCTGAAAATTATACACCTTTTTATCCTTCCACAGATTCCAATATGATTTATAGTAAGATAACACAATGCGAGTTTATAGATTACCTATAAACTCGCATGAAATATGCTTATACTTAATTTTCTACTGGCTTCATCGTAGGGAACAACAGCACGTCCCGGATGGACTGGGCCCCAGTCAGAAGCATAACCAGCCGGTCTACGCCCATGCCCATGCCGCCGGTGGGGGGGAGGCCGTATTCCAGCGCGGTGAGGAAGTCTTCATCCACATCGCAGGCCTCGTCGTCGCCTGCGGCCTTTTGGGCGGCCTGGGTCTCAAAGCGCTCCCGCTGGTCAATGGGGTCATTCAGCTCGCTAAAGGCATTGGCGTACTCGCCGCCGCAGATGAACAGCTCAAACCGCTGGGTATACTCAGGGTTATCCGGGTCCTTCTTGGCCAGGGGGGAGATGTCCACTGGGTGCCCGGTCAGGAAGGTGGGCTGCACCAGCTTTGCTTCGCAGAACTCCTCAAAGAACAGATTCAAAATCTCGCCCTTTTTGTGGCGCTGCTCGTACTGGATATGATGCTCATCTGCCAGAACCCGGGCCTGCTCTAGGGTCTCTACCTGAGCAAAATCCACCCCAGCGTACTGCCTCACTGCCTCCAGCATACTGATTCGGGCAAAGGGCTTGTCCAAATCAATCTCCACCCCGTCTCGTTCCACCTTGCCGGAGCCCAACACTTTGTGGGCAGTATAGCGAATCAGGTCCTCGGTGATGTCCATCATGCCGTGGATGTCTGTATATGCCTGATAGAATTCCAGCATGGTGAACTCTGGATTATGGCGAGTGTCCATGCCCTCATTGCGGAAGTTGCGTCCAATCTCATATACCCGCTCAAAGCCGCCTACAATCAGCCGCTTCAGGTGCAGCTCCAGGGCGATGCGCAGGTACATATCTATATCCAGGGTGTTATGATGGGTGATGAAGGGCCGGGCCGCCGCGCCTCCAGCCTGAGTGTGCAGCACTGGGGTCTCTACTTCCAGGAAGTCCTTGCTGTCCAGATACTCCCGAATGGCGCTGATAATCTTAGAGCGCTTGACAAAGACATCCCGGACCTCCGGGTTCATAATCAAATCAAGATAGCGCTGGCGGTAACGGGCATCTGTGTTGGTCAGGCCGTGATACTTTTCCGGCAGAGGGAGCAGGGCCTTGGAGAGGATGGTCACCTCCAAGGCTTTTACAGAAATTTCCCCACGCTGTGTGCGGAAGACCTCTCCTTTTACGCCAACAATGTCGCCAATATCCAGCGCGGCCTGCATAGCTTTATAGTGCTCTTCACCCATCACATCGATTTTCGCGTAAACCTGAATTCTGCCAGAGCTGTCCCGCAAATCCAGAAAGGCCACCTTGCCCATGCCCCGGCGGCTCATAATCCGGCCTGCCACAGAAACAGGCTGGTTTTCCAGCTCCTCAAAATGCTCCAGGATTTCTTGAGCCTTGCAATCTGTCTCAAACCGGGTATGCAGATAGGGGTCTCGCCCTTCCTCCTGCATCTTGAACAGCTTTTCCCGACGGATACGCAGAATTTCGCTCATTTCCTCGCCAGCCGCCTGAGGCTGGGAGGAGTTTCCTTGCTGATTCGCCATTTTACTTACCTCCCCAATATTTCTCTGCATCCATGCTCAGTCATTTCCGCTCTATCTGGAAATGGAAAGAATCTTATAATTGGCAATGCCAGAGGGTGTCTCCACATCAATGGACTGCCCCACAGCGGCGCCAATCAAAGCCTTGCCTACAGGAGACTCATCCGAAATTTTGCCGTTCCGGGGGTCAGCTTCATTCGAACCCACAATACGGAAGCTGCGCTGTGTCTCTTTACCAGTAGGAGAGACAATCTCTGCCTTGATTTTGGAGCCAATAAATACAGTCTCATTGTTCAGCTTGTTCTCATCAATGGTGATAGCATTTTTCAGCAGGACCTCTACATCAGCGATGCGGGCCTCAACCATGGCCTGGTCATTCTTTGCCTCGTCATACTCACTGTTTTCAGACAGGTCGCCAAAGGACAGCGCAACTTTTATTTTCTCGGCCACCTCCCTGCGGCGCACCGTTTTTAGATAGTCCAATTCTCTTTCCAGAGCGGCCAAGCCCTCTGCGGTCACAAAATACTGCTTTCCTGCCATAGATTCTACACTTTCCTTTCTCCCGCTGCATCGGGGCAAGGCCCAGGAAGAAACCTGAGCCAATACCTGCTATTATACGTTTTTGGGAGGCAAATGTCAAGGGCTGCAGGAAGATTCTGCACTCAGGCGCGTTTTCTGTAAAGCCTCGCCAGGCAGAGGGAGCCTGAGAGAATCAAGACACAGAGAGCCAGCAGCCACCAAGAGTCAGAAGCATCCAGAACTGCTGCACGGTTAGGAGAACCCTCCTTCATAGCCTGCAGGCTGTCTTTGCTGGGAAAGCTATTCTTGTTCTCGTCCAGAGGCATTTCTGGCGGCTGATTCATCTCCGCAAAGGTGTCTCCAGCGTTATCCTGCTGCTGGAGTCCGCCCATATTCATTGTGCCCATGGCGGCAATGTCCACAGTAGACGCATTGATAAGAGCGCTGCTGTCCTGCGCTTGGCCAGAGGCGGTGGAGGGAATGGAGCCGTTTAATTGGCTGCGTATGCTCTCAGCACGGAGAAGGCAGAACTGCTTGACTTGCCTGGCAGCAGTCTCAAACTCTTCGTAGGTACAAAACTTAGTGGGGTCTTTCTCCACATAGGGAGCGATGAGAGCGCGGGTGTTATCTGCCAGTTGGGCAAATGAACCGCTGGTAAAGTAACTTTCAATGAATTCAGAGAAATATTGGTGATACATCTGAGTGTATTCTTCGGTTGTAAAAATCCATGCCAGCATAGGCCGGGATGTTACATCGCCGCCAGATACTGGTGTGTCAATGGGGTAATTTACCAACGCTTCGGCATCCTGAGAGCCCATAAATCCGCCAAAGGCCAGGTTATAGTCCCAGGGCAGCATGGTAAGCTGTCCATCTGCTTCATACAAATAATAGTTGTGTATCATTGTGCCTGTATAGCTGTCGAAATTGCATACAAAGTTGTGAACCACAAAATAGCGGATGACCTGTTCAACGTCCACTACCTGGTCGATAGCTGTGCCCTCGTTCAGCTGCTTGAGGGAGGCAATCAACCGGCTGCGGTCCTGGTCAGTAATGTCTGTTTTTGCGTTGTCGAAGATATTCTGATAGCTGGAAAACTGGTCGTCTGTATAGACAAGGGACACATCACTGCTGCTCATACCTCCAGGCCCATCGCCTTGCCCCATACGAGGCATTTGCTTGGAAAACGCCTCTATGTCTGAAGGAAACTGAATATCTGGGGGATTCTGCATATGGAAGCCATTTGAGCTGTCCTCATTTTCATCTATGGGTGGAAACTGCATATTGGGCGGTGACTCTCCTTGGAACATGGAAGGCGGATTCTGCATATTTGGCGGTGAAGTGCGATTGCCAGATGGGAGTGCGTCATCTTCCGTATCTTCCACAGTTTCTTCACGCTCTGCCTGCCAAGCGGCTATATCAAAACCGCCCCCATTGCCCCGGCCGCCGCCAAAGCTCTGGCTGTCTGGCTTATAGAGAGCGCCGCCGACTGTGCCGTAGTTCCGCTGCAAGAAGCTCTCCTCAATTCCTTCCACAGCCAGATAAAGTCCCCAATCCTCACCGTTTACGGTAATCCAGGCGTAACTGCATAGGGGAGAGGCCGCACCAAAAGCCCCCATCATCTGATAAACCAGGTAATCTTTCATATAGGTATTGTCCTGGATAATGTTGTTCAGGCTCAGCTTGTCCAAGCCGTGGTAGGTGTTGGCGCTGTCATAGTGGTCGAATTCTATTTTGAAGCTGTACCGGTTGTTGCCATAAGCGGCCACTTGGGTGAGAGAAGTGTTCCCTTTGGCCCGCAGCCCCACGTTTCGCTGGGCCTCTCCATCAATTATGATTGAGCAGAGGGTGTACTCTTCGTTTTCACATGTTTCCAAAAAACCTTCCCAGTTATCCATAATGATGTCGATTTGGTGAACCGTGCTGGTGTCGAACAGGCGGCTTTCGTATCCTATAGTCTGAGCGGCTGCCTCCAAGCCGGTGGCACCTTGACTGATAAGCAGAACAGTCATCACCAGAACCCCGGCTAAAATTATGCAGCAGACCCTATCAAAGCTCTTGTGTACAGACATAGGCTCACCCCATATAGTCGCCATTATAACTGACGAGCACTGCGTGGTCAATACCGTCCATCTGGGAAAGTGCGTTGATAAACTGGGTATCACTGTCTTTCATGCGGATTTCCAAGTTCAGCTCCACAGAGCCGTGTCCCACAGTCTTACTTTTGATTACCCAGCGGTTGACCTGTCTGCCTACAAATTCAATCGCCTGCCGCTCAGTGTCGCTGTTTTTGCAATGGAGAACTAAAATGTAAGGATTGAAATGGGCTTTCCGGTTTGCCAGGATTAAGATAATCAGCCCAATTGCCGCACTGCCAAAGACGGCCAAAGGAATCAGCCCAGCCGCTAGGACAATGCCGGCACCAATCGCCCAGAACAGAAACGCAATGTCCAGGGGCTCCTTAATGGCCGCCCGGAACCGTACAATAGACAGTGCGCCCACCATACCCAGTGAGAGCACCACATTGGAGGTGACAGCTAAAATCACAAGAGTGGTAATCATGGTCATAGCCACTAGCGTTACTCCAAAACCAGGGGAGTACATAACGCCAGCAAATGTTTTCTTATACACCAGGAAGATGAATAAGCCGAGCCCAAAGGCCAGAATCAGTGCCAGTCCCATGTCCAGCAGTGAGACGCTGGCAACCTTTTCCAGAAAGCTGGATTTGAAAATGTCTTGAAAGCTCATGTGAAAAATACTCCTTTACATATTGTTTTGAGAGTGTGAATAGTGGGAGAATTTGCATGGATTTATCGATAGATATGACAGGCCGCGTATTTGGAGAAAGCGCTGGTTCGAGTGCCAGGTGTTTGCACCAAGTCCCGGATAAGACTGGGAAGAAATTCATCCCATTTGACTTCCAGTATGGCCGGAGCTTCTGGAACGGGGAAAGAGAGACTGTTTGGCTCCAAAAACTCACGCCAGCTAGAGGCGGTACGCAGGCCGTAATCCAAAGTGACCCGTACATTGCCGGGCGCAAAGAGAAAGGCCTCTCTGGTATAGAGTACAGCGGTTTTGGGACACAGTCCCTCCCAAGCGCGTTTTCTCAGCAGTTCATCCAGAAGCGGATTGTCTGGGGCAGAGCTCAGAGTACCATTCAGCAGAGCCTGTGCTTCCTCGATGCTGAGGGGAGCTTGAAGTTTGCCGCATAAATTGTTTTGTTTGAGTTTTTTTTCCAGCAAAATAGGGGAGGGCGTGTGATTATAGTATCGCAGGCGAAACTTCTCCCGATGGCTGAACCCGTTGATTTTTTCATACAGAGCCCGGTCAGAGGAAGTGTCAAAGTAGAGACTGTGGACAGAATAACGCCCGTTTACAGCGTGAGAATCTGTATCCAAAACTGCTGACAGCCGGGCCCGAAGCGCGTACAGGTCACCAGGAGAGATTTCGTGCTTCCATTCATGACGAAAATGCAAGAATTGTCACCTCTTTTCAAAGATGCTTGATAGTCTGGCTCAAGTTTTCCTGTGAGCTGATTTAAGTATACTTCATGAACCTTAATTGAAGTTTAGATTTAGACTGATTATTAAGAGCTTTATCAAAAAAGAATGCGCCCTCACCAGGAGGGCGCAAGCACGGTGACTATTTAATTTTGAAACATGTTTCCAGCAGAGGGTAGTCCTGCATACAGGCCAAAATGGCCTCTCGGTCTGCTAGGGCGGGGATGCCGCCAGGACGGGTGGCACAAATGGAGCCAGCCGCATTGGCAAAGCGGCAAAACTCAGCCAGCCTTGTCTGCTCCAGTTCCTGCAGCTTATCTGGTGTATCAAAGCCATTTTGCACCAGCTGAGAGAGGAACGCTCCCCAAAAACTGTCGCCGGAGCCAGTGGTGTCGATTACTTTCGTGTCAAAGGTGGGGTGATGGCTCAGCTGCCCTTGGTGAGAGGAGACACAGCCCGCGGGCCCGAGGGTCACCATAACCAGCACAATACCCAGCTTGTGGAGCTGTGCCACCCCCTGCGCCAAACTGTCTGTGCCAGTGAGAAGCGCCAGCTCTTCCTCAGAAATTTTCAGCAGATGGCAGAGCGCCAGACCTTCCCGCATCCCAGCCACTCCAGCTTCCTCAGAGGGCCAGAGAGGCGGACGCCAGTTGGGGTCATAAGAAATCATTTTTCCCATGGCGCGGGCTTTCTTCACCAGCTCAAGGGTGGTGGTACGGCCTGGCTCCGTGGTGAGGGAGAGGGAGCCGAAATGCAGCACCTGACAAGCCTCTACAGATGCCAAATCAATTTCCTCTCCGCGAAGCTGGGTATCCGCGCCGGGGTTGCGGTAAAAGGTGAAGCTGCGGTCCCCGGTCTCGCTGAGATGGACAAAAGCCAAAGTTGTACGGAACAGAGGGTCATCAATGAGATTGTGGGTGTCAACGCCGTTTTCTTCCAGACAGCGGCGCAGGTCTTTGCCAAAGCTGTCACTGCCCACCTTGCCGATGAACCCGGCAGAGACCCCCAAGCGGGCCAGCTGTACGGCCACATTGCCCGGCGCGCCGCCGGGGTTGGGACAAACTGCACCCGGAAAGCCCTCTGCCTTTACAGGGGTGAAGTCAATAAGCATTTCGCCAGTGGTGATAATATCTGGCATATTATGGTTTACACTCCTTTCAGAAAGTTGGAGGATACATATAACGACTGTGGTCGCGTCCCATTATAACAGAGAGAGCGAAAAAAGAGAAGACAATACGGGAATATTACGCACAATTTTGGGTTTATGACAAGGAATGGAGCTTCACTTCCGCATTGCCGGAGACAGTGACTTTGTTATAGGGCGTGTCAGGATAGACGGTGGAGGTAAAGGCGCGGGTGCCGTAATCAATGAACATCTCTGTGATGGAGTGGTCAAATATGAACTCGATTTCCCACTCATCGTCATAGAACCGAGGTTCCGCAATCTGGCTGTACCAGTCCCGCGCGAAATTCTCATCGAAATCATTGGCGCCGCCTTTTGCGCGGTCAATATAGGCCCGATTTTCGTCATCCACCCCAAAGACAAAGCTCTGTCCCTTGTCATTGGAGAGAGTGACAGCAGCAGCGCCGCTGCCGGTAACGGTCAGTTTGAATACCTCACTGTAAAGAGTGCCGTCAAAGCTCTCAGTTCCGCCAAAGACAGTGCTATCTTTGGGCTCCCAGGCCAGGCGAAGCCCGCCTTTGGGAGTATCAATCAACTTGACAGCGCGTGGGATGGTCATCTGACAGCAATACTCACCAGTGGGTGTTTTATGGGCATAGACCCAGTTGCAGGCCCATCCTACCAACAGCCGCTCCTGTGTGCCGAAGAAGGTGACACCAGCGTAGTTGTCAAAGCCAGCATCAATGAACTCAGGCTGAGTGAACTGCCCATCGCAGGTAAAGCTGTTCCCGTCAAAGCTGCCAGTGAAGTATTGGGTACGGGCACCGTGGTTCTCCTCGTTGCCGCCCATGCTGAGCAGCAGTACCCATTTCTCTTCTCCGTTTACCACCAAGGGGAACAAATCAGGACACTCCCACACGCCCTGGGAGTAGTTGCCCTCAGGGCCAAACTCCCCAGTCTTTTCCCAGTGTTTCAAATCCTGAGAGGCGTAGAACTCCACATGATCGCCAGCGGCTAGGACTACACTCCAGCAATCCTTAAAGGGGTTGCGGAATACCTTCGGGTCACGGAAATCCTTACGGTCACTGGGCAGGACAGGGTTTCCCTCATACTTGGTGAAATGGACACCGTCCAGGCTGTAAGCGATGCTTTGCTGCTCTTTCGCCAGGCCGCTGTTATCCAGATTCAAGTGGCTGGTATACATGGCAATAATAGGGGCCTTGCCATCTTTTCCAAAGCCGGAGGTGTTGTCCTTATCATACACGGCGCTGCCTGAGAAGATGAAACCCAGTTCGTCCGGCTCCAAAGCAACAGGGAGATGCTCCCAGTGTATCAAATCTGTGCTGGTGGCATGATACCAGTGCATGGGGCCCCACTGAGGTTCAGGGTAATACTGGGCAAACAGGTGATATTTCCCGTCAGCATATACCAAGCCGTTGGGGTCATTAATCCAGCCGGATTTGGGGGTGAAGTGCAGTTCAGGGCGGAAGTCGCGAATACCTTTCGTGCTCATAAAGAACCACTCCTTAGTTTTATTGATTAGTCTTGTTAATTGAGACAGGTGCTAATGTAAGACCATGAGATACAAATCATAAAGATTTGCTTAATAAAATTCAAAAAATGAAAAATATGTTGAGATATAAGCAAATTTGTCATTTCCTTTGCATGAGATTGTATCTCAAATAGTCTTAACTTAAGCACATCATACCACTGGCAAACAACAAAAGTAAATATGGGAAAATTACCGAATATTTCTTAAAAATTTATGCAATCGGTAAAATTAACCAAAAAAGTAAGAACGAATTGTGAATGCTTCCAAATTGCACAAAATGAGATTGACAAACAAGGCAAGATAGTGTATCATTTGTTTCATAAACTAAGTTATTTGATAAAGCGTCACTCGGATGCGGTAGCCGGCCGCTTCAGGGTGCAAGAATGCGAGGTGGTGGCAGGAAAAGCGTGGGTAAAGCTGGGCCGTGGCTCAGCTTTACCGGAGAACCGGCAGGGCCATGGAGAAAGCATGCTGTACCGGAACCAGTGGGCTTTTGTCCTGTACAAAAGAATCTGTGAGAAACTGATTGTATCAGTTTCTCAATGGCCGATTTGGACACTCCGGCCTGTTTAACACCAACACGTATTAAAGATTGGAGTTGAAATGTATGCCAAAAGGCAAGGAAAAACTTGGAGAAAAAAGCGGTCTTGCCAAAGTGCTCAGCTCTTGGCAGCTGTACGTGCTCTTGCTGCCGGCCCTGATTTGGCTGCTCCTGTTCGCCTATTATCCTATGTATGGCGTTATCATCGCCTTTAAGGACTTCAAAATCCGCGGCGGCGGGATTCTTGGCAGCCCCTGGGCGAATCCTTTATGGAAATATTTTGAGCAGTTCTTTAGTACCAGCATTGCGGTAACTGCGATTAAGAACACCATCGTGCTCAGCCTGGAGCAGCTTATCATCTCTTTCCCAATCCCCATCATCTTCGCCCTGCTTCTGAACCAGGTGCGGAGCAATAAGGCCCGCAAGGTGGTGCAGACCATCTCTTACGCGCCTTACTTCCTCTCTAATGTGATTATCGTGTGCATTATGAACATGCTTTTTGCAGCCACCGGCATTGTAAACAACGCGATTGTGGCTATGGGGGGCTCGATACAGAGCTTCGTTTCTGCGCCGGAATATTTCCGCACCATGTATATCGGTTCTACTGTGTGGCAGCAAATGGGTTTTAATGCTATTGTCTACATTGCCGCCCTGACAGGCATCAGCGCTGATTTTTATGAGGCGGCGGTGATTGACGGCGCAACAAAACTGCAGCGCATTATTTACATTGATATTCCTCTGATTATGCCCACTGTGATTCTGATGCTGATTTTGGCTGTGGGTAATGTAATGAGCCTGGGCTATGAGAAGGCTTACATCATGCAGACCTCTACCAACACCAATGTGTCTGAAATCATTTCTACTTATGTGTATAAGGTAGGCCTGCAAAGTGCCCAGTATAGCTTCGCGACAGCTGTTGGCCTATTCAACTCCATCGTTAATTTCATTATTTTGGTCTGCGCCAATACTGTCTCTAAGAAGACAGCGGGTGTCAGCATATTCTAAGAGAAAGGAGGCACATGATAATGGCAAAGAAAAGTAAAGAGCTCTCTTCTTATGATAAGACTTCTGGCATCGTTGGCGCAAAAGAGTCTGCCGGTGACCATGTCTTTAACGTATTCAACTCAATTTTAATGATTGTTGTCAGCCTTGTTATCATCTATCCTCTGTGGTATACAGTGGTAGCTTCCTTCACGGACCCTGCGGTGGTTAACAGCGGCCAGTTCCTGATTTTCCCCACAAAGCCGTTTATCAGCGGCTATCAGGAGGCATTGAATTATCCGAACATCTGGACAGGCTATAAGAACACCATCATTTACACAGTGGTTTCAGTGGTGGTCTCTCTGTTCGCGACCATTCCTGGCGCCTATGCTCTTTCCCGCCATGACATGGCGGGCCGCCGGGGACTGATGTTCCTGTTCACGTTCACGATGTTTTTCAATGGCGGCATGATACCCATGTATTTGGTTATCCGCAATTTGGGTCTGTATAATACCATGTGGGCTCTGATTCTGCCCAGCGCAGTATCTGTCTACAACTTGATTGTGGCGCGCTCCTTCTTTGAGAGCAACCTGCCCATTGATTTGTTAGAGGCAGCTCAGCTGGACGGCTGCTCAGACTTCGGTTTCTTCTTCAAGATTGCCCTGCCGCTGTCCTCCACTATCATCGCGGTTATGGTGCTGTTCTACGCTACCGCCATGTGGAATGTGTACTTTAACGCCATCATGTTCCTGCAGGACGAGAACAAAATGCCCCTGCAGGTCATCCTGCGGAACCTGGTTCTCTCCAACCAGCTGATGCAAGGCGCCTCTGCCTCTGAGATGGTGGAGAAGCAGAAGCTGGTAGACCAGCTGAAGTATGTAATCGTAACCATGGCAGCTTTCCCGTTGGTGATAGTATATCCTTTTGTGCAGAAGTACTTTGCCAAAGGCGTGATGGTGGGAGCTGTGAAAGGATAACTGCAAGGTTTAAGTTTTTAGGCTAGACCTCAGCTTTTGGGCTGAGTAAACATATCAAATCCTTTGGAGGTAAAATTTATGAAAAGAACACTGGCACTTCTGCTGGCCATTGTGATGCTTCTGAGCCTGAGCCTTTCCGGCTGCGGCGGGGAGAGCGGAGACAATGGCAGCGGCGCTGACGTTGGCTCAAACGAAGATGTCGAATTCCTGGACCTGACCGGAAATCTGCCCATCATCAAGGACCAGGCGGCTTTTGAGGAGGCCAACGGCGGCAAGCTCACAGCCTTTATCATCAATGACGCTGCCCGTACGGTTGAGGTCAAGGACTTGACCATGGTGCAGCGTTGGAAAGAGGACACTGGCATTGAGTTTGACTGGCAGGTTGCCTCTCCTGACTCTGTGGAGGAGAAGCTGTCTCTGATGCTGTCTGCTGGCGATGATTTGCCTGACATTTTCTGGAACTTTATCGGCGGCCAGAGCGGTCAGTACGCGGTTCAGTATTCCGACCAGGACATCTTTATGCCCACTGAGGACCTGATTAACAAGTACTGCCCCACTCTGGTGAAAATTTTGGAGGATAACCCCCAGTACCAGAAAGAGATTGTTACCCCTGACGGCCATATGTACGGCTTCCCCTATATTGAGCAGATGAAGGGCTTGGTTATGACTTCTGGCCCGCTGCTCATTAACAGCAAGTGGCTTGATACCGTGAAAAAGGAAATGCCCACTACAGTGGATGAATTCTCCGATGTGGTTCATGCCTTTAAGGAAGCTGGTGATTTGAATGGCAACGGCGAGGCTGACGAAGTCCCGGTGATGACCATGTTTGGCCCTGAGGAGATTGACACCTTTGGCTCTTACAATATGTTCTACCGCTTCACCGGCTGCTTCGGTCAAGCCGACAGCTATTGCTACGGCAACCCCTATGCTGACCATCTGGCTGTACTGGACGGGAAAATTACCTTCACCGGAAACAATGAGTCTATCCGCAAGACCGCTGACTTCTTCCATGGCCTGTATGAGGACGGCCTGCTGAACGTGAACTGCTTCGAGCAGACCTCTACCACCAACTACACCAACAGCGAGCTGATTCAGCCTGTGGCCATTCCCGGTGTTGTTGGCGTATGGACTGACATGCAGATTACCAGCAACGAGGTGCGCCATGAGTATGAGCCCATCCCGCAGCTGACCGGCGCTGACGGCGGTAAGTCTGGTTTCCCCCTGAACTACTCCGAGATGCAGGACACCTCTGACACCTGCATCACCACGGAATGCAAGTTCCCTGAGGTGATTGCCTGCTTCGTCGAGTACCTGATTTCTGACCCCTCTCTGTCTGTGCAAAGCAACTGGGGCGCGGTCGGCTATAACTACTATGAGGACGAGAACGGAATGCTGTGCTTCAACCTGGACGACAACGGTGATATTATCCCTGTAGAGCCTTACGAGTCTTTTGGTGATATGCGTACCAACACCACCCCTGCCCGCGGCTCCATGATTGTTCTGGACGAGTACTATGATACTGTCTGCCAGTACACCTATGACGCCAAGACTCTGCTGGAGTTCCAGCACGTAAACGGCAAAGAAGAGCAGCTGAGCCGTGGCACCAATGTGCCCAAGATGCTGATGACTCTGGAAGAGAACCAGCGTCTGGGCCAGATTCAGCCGGTTATCTCTGACATTGTGGATCGTTATGTGGCGGGTGCTGTGCAGAACGGTACAGATGACGCCAGCTGGGAGCAGTACAAGACTGAGCTGGAAAATGCCGGTGTGAACGAGCTGGTCGAGATTTTCCAGACTGCCTATGACCGCTCCAATGCCTAAAAAATCAGTCAACTGACTGGTTTGCAGGCTGGCTCGTTTGATACTGCAAAAGCAGCGTATAAAGCGATAGGATAATTTAGCCAGGCAGGCCCCTTGTCCGTCAAAGGTTTTCGGCGGGGAGGGGGCTTGCTCTTTTTATTATCTGGTGATATAATGAACGCGACAGTTATATTTTGAATTAACCCAACAAAGGATAGATGAGCTTTGAATATCGACCAGGAAAATAAAATCAGCAGCGCTGGGAAGAATTTTGGAGATGTTGCTAATCTGAATAAATCTTTCATCATCAGATATCTTCGGCGCAGCGGAGTTTGCAGTCGTGCTCAGATTGCCCAGGCAGTAGGACTTACCCAGGCCAGCATCTCCAAGATTATGGCACAGCTCCTAAAAGAAAACATCGTGTTTGAGACAGGATATATCTCCGGCGCAAAGGGCCGGCGTTCCGTGGGCGTGGCATTGAATACCCAGTGTAAACGTGTGCTGGGGGTTCGGCTTTCCAGACGTTCTTTTGCAGTGGGACTCTTTGACTTAGCAGGGAATATATATGAGAATGTTTCCGGTCAATTTGCAGCAAATAGCACACTGCACAGTGTGATTATTCGAATTAAGGAGATTCTTCGGAGCTTTATCGAGCAGTATGGGGATATTGCCGCAGTAGGCGTGGCGGTCCCGGGGCCTTTCAATGTGAAAAGCGCGGAAATTGCCCTTACCACTTCCATGGCCACATCGGATTGGACCAATGTGCGTCTGCGTGAAGAGTTTGGAGATGACTTGCCAGTGAAGGTGGTTTTCTGTCATGACGCGGCTGCTGGAGCCCTGGCTAACTGGTGGTTTGGCTCTAAAGTCGATACGCTACAATCCTCATTGGTCCATTTCCTGGTAGGAGACGGGGTAGGGGCCGGATATGTTGTCAACGGTGAAGTACAGGAGAGTGTGATGGGGTTCTCCAGTGAAATTGGACATGTCAGCGTGGATGTAAATGGGCCCATGTGCTCCTGCGGCAACTACGGCTGTTTAGAGCTGTACTGCTCTACCTTTGCGTTTCTTGAGGATGTGCAGAAGCGATTGCAGGAGCCTGGGGGCATAGACTCTCAGCTGGCGCGGTCCAGTAAGGTGACTTCACATGAGGTGTTCACTGCGGCGGCCTCTGGAGACCCTTTGGCTGTGGCGGCTGTAGACCGGGTTGGCCGGTATATTGGCTATGGCGTGGTGAACCTGATTAACACTTTTGTGCCTGATATTATTGTTATCAGCAATGAGATGGCTAAGGGCGGGCGTCAGATATTAGACCGGGTGTGGGAGATTGTACACCAGCGTGTCTTGCCAGGTATTGCCAGTCGTGTCACGATAGAATTGGAAGATGAGTGGCTGATGAATGACCCGGTGCTCTTTGGGGCAGGCGCGGTGGCTATTGACTACTGTTTGGAGGACCCCATGCTTCTGCTGGGGACCAAACCAGGAAACTGATTTGAAAAAGGCCAGCGGTCGGCAGAAGTGGAAGCACTCTGCAGGCCGCTGGCTGGTATTTCATATAGGATTATAGAATGGGAGCAAGAGTTCCCAGCAGGGGACAGGATGGAAAAGTTTCCCCAACAGTCACTTCTTAAATCAGAGGCTTGCCCTCCCAATCTGAGTCAGGCTGAATGCCGAAGAGTTTGGTAATGGTGGGCGCAATATCTATGATGCTGGCATTTTCCAATGGGGAATCAGGAGTGAAAGTCTCTCCCAAAAGGAACAGAGGAATCGTCATGTCTTCCGGCATATCGGTGCCATGCGAACGACCGTGTCCGCCGTGGTCAGCAGTGACAATGATATGATACTCAGGGAAAGCAGCTTGCAGCTGGGCAATGTTTTTCCAGCTGTCTCGCACGGCTGCTATGTATTCCTCGCCCATCCAGCCGTAGCGGTGCCCTACTTCGTCCACATTTCCCAGATAGACAAACCCAAAGTCTATTTCATGACTCTTGAGACATTGGATGGCCTTTTCTGTGACCCACTCATTGCTGGCAGCCAAGTCGGTTAAAATGCCGCTGCAAAAATAGGAATATGTAAGGGAACAGGGACGTGCCAAGTCCCGCAAGGGCTCCCAGTTATAGAAAAAAGCGCATTTCTTCCCGCTTTCCGCCAACACCTCACATAAACCCTTGACCGGACGAACCTGGGGTGCATAAGTATTGGTGGTAGTTCCGTGACGCTCTGGGCCAACACTGTGGAACAGGGACATATGACAGGGGAGTGTTACTGACGGCATAACAGTCCGAGCGTGCAGCGTGTGGGAAGAAACAGCCAGCATAGACTCGGCCTCTGGGATATTTTGCAGAGCGTCAGGTCTCATGCCATCGACTAAAACCAGAAGTACCTTCATTTTTGTGCTCCTTTCATTTATATGGTGCTTTAGTTTTTATGAGAAAGCCTATTTTGTGAATTGTCATTGTGCGCCCTGGAAGGGCGGAGCTACTTGTTTTTTTTTGCGGAATGTGGTAGAATAAACCTGTAGTATTATGCTTTTTGGATAATGTCACTGAGGCATAAAGATTTCGGGAAATAAGTGAGGTTGAAAATGGTGAGCAAACTCTGTATGAACTGCTTTTCCACGTACCATCCTGAGGAGAGCGGAAGTCAGTGCCCGGTATGCGGATGGGATAACGGGAAGACTCAGCCTCAGGGCCTGCTGAAATTTCAGACAGAGCTTGCCTCGCGTTATGTTATTGGCCGTGCCAGGTCAGCAAACGGGGAAGGGGTCACTTATTGCGCGTTGGATACTTCCGCCCAGAAGCTGGTGGATGTTCGTGAATTCTTTCCCAGAGTCATTGCCCGCAGGGAGGATGATGGCAGTGTTGCCCCTCTTCGAGAGCACAGCAGGACCTTCCAGCAATATATGGAGAATTTTTTGGAGTTGTCCAAAAGTGTCAGCCGTTTGCGGGAAGTGACAGTAGTAGAGACTGTGTTGGATATTCTAGAGGAGAACGGCACGGTATATACTGTCTACAAGGCGAGTGAGTCTGTTACACTGCGCCGCTACGTAGAGGAATCAGGAGGCCGGCTGACCTGGAATGAGACCAGCCGCCTGTTTTCTCCTGCTATTACAGCCTTGAGCTTAATCAATTCTCTGGGGGTCAGTCATCTGGCAATCTCACCTGAGAGCCTGCGAGTCACTTATGATGACAACCTGGTAATTACCGGGTTCCACATCAACGCGATTCACCGGGCTGGCGGGCTGCTGGATTTGGACCTTCCTTCCGGCTGTGCAGCGATTGAGCAATATAGCGCAAAAGCGATTTGCGGCGAAGGAAGCGATGTGTACGCCCTCAGCGCCTGTATGCTGTTTTCGCTTACAGGAAGCCTGCCTGATGAGGCTCCCCGGCGGCTGCGGGACCAGCGGCTGATGATTTCCAAGGACATCCTAAAGACAGTTCCTCCCTTTGCGGTTACAGCAATGGCCAATGCCCTGCAGATTAAGCAGGCGGTTCGCACTGGCAGCTTTGAAATGTTCCGCACAGAGCTGACCTCCGCACCGACTGTGGCAGATGAGGTGGAGGAGACGGATGCCATCCGCCGGCTGCCGCCTGTGTCCAGGGATTTACCCCGCCGCCGGTATACGCCCCCTCCGTTTGTATGGCTCATTGTTTCTTGTGCCATTACATTGGTGATTTTGCTTAGCTTCGCCTCCCAGTGGCTGGGAGACCAAGGGATGTCTTTTAATGATTTAGGACAGATATTCGAAGACAAGAGCGCGGAAGAGCCAATCGAGGTGCCAAACATGATGGACCAGAGCTTCGAGCATTGGGAAAAACGTACCCAGAGCGGTGAGCTGAACTTTAAGCTGAAAATTTCCAGCCAGGCTTTTGATGACGGTGCTGCGGAGGGGGTTATTATCAGCCAGGTGCCGGAGCCGGGGGAGACTGTTAAGCCTGGCGGCACGGTGAGTGTAACTGTCAGCCGGGGAAGTGCTGTACGAACCCTGCCCTCTTATGAGGGTACTACTTTCGCCGAGTTCCAGGGCATACTAACAGAAAGTGGTTTTGTACCCATGAAGGAAGAACAGAGCAGCACTGAGGTTGAAGTGGGTTACGTGATTGGATACAAAGACCATCAGGTAGGCGACACAATGGATTATGGCTCTGCTGTGACTGTCATTGTCAGCTCCGGCTCTGGAGAATGAGCGAAAGTACATATTTGACAAGAAGAAGCGCCGGGAAGTATCCCGGTGCTTTTTCTGTTATTTTGTGCGAGCCTGATATTTATCCACAATCAAGTTGGCACATTTATAGATGTCTCCTCCGCCCAAAGTGAGAATTAAATCGCCCGACTGAGCCTTGCTCATAACATGTTCTGCGATTTTTTCAAAGCTGTCAAACCAGCAGCTTCCAGGTATCTTTGCAGCCAGGTCGCTGGTATAGATGCCGTAGGTGTTTTCCTCCCGCACAGCCAGAATCTCCGTCATGACCAGATGGTCTGGGATAGACAGTGCCTTGGCAAAATCATCTAAAAAGGTGTAGGTCCGTGAGTATGTGTGGGGCTGAAAAACTGCCCAGACTTGCCGGTAGCCCATTCGCATGGCAGAGGAAAGCACAGCTGTCAGCTCGGTGGGATGATGGGCGAAATCATCCGCCACGGTTACCCCATCGAACTGGCCAAGCACCTCGAAACGGCGATGCACACCGGTGAACCTTCCTAAAGAAGCACAGATAGAGTCCGCGTCAATACCCATGGCATGGGCAGTGGCAGCAGCGGCCAGGGCGTTGAGCATATTGTGCCTGCCAGGGACTTTCAGCTTCACTTGGCCCAAGGCCTGGGCTGGCTCAGATTCGCTGCTCTTATACATGAGAGTAAAGTCCTCACAGGCGCCGGGTTCTTCCCGAAGCTCCGCAGGGTAATAGTTGGAAGAATCATCCAAGCCGAAGCGGGCTACACGCTTCCCGGACTGTTCCTGGGCAATCTCTGCTGCCTCTGGACAGTCTCCGTTTACAACCAGCAGCTGACTCGTTTGAGCAGCATATTGACGGAAAGCCCGGACTACATTTTCAAAGGTTTTGTAGTACTCCAGATGGTCTGCGTCAATGTTGAGTATTACCGACACAGCTGGATGCAGATGCAGAAAAGTTTCCACGTATTCATCGGCTTCGCAAATAATGGTGCCGCTGTTGCCTACCCGGCTGTTGCTGCCAATTAGGGGGAGCTTACCGCCGATGATGGCGCTGGGGTCCTTGTTGGCCTCAATAAAAATTTGGGTGAGCATGGAAGTCGTGGTGGTCTTGCCATGAGTGCCAGAGATGCCGACCAGCTGGGGATAGCGGTCTGTGAGCATACCCTGCATTACACAGCGCTCTAAAGTAGGGATGCCACGCCTTTTGGCCTCTGCCAATTCAGGGTTGTCGGCTTTGCATGCGGAGGTATAGACCAGCGCCTGGACATCATCACCGATATTTTCGGCCCGATGCCCCATATAGACGGGTATTCCCCAGGTTTTCACCCTGTCCAAGGTATCTGACTCATTCTGATCCGAGCCGGAGACAGAATAACCCTTGTGCAGAAAGATTTCAGCCATAGGACACATGGCGGCGCCGCCAATGCCCACAAAGTGGATTCGATTTACGCAGTCTAATATATTTTCCATTGCTAACATCCTTTCTTTATTGGGCTTGAACAAAACTATTATAATACAAATCCGGTGCAAAATAAAGGGGTTATTGAAGATTTTGTAATTTATAGACGGTAACAGACACTCTTTGCTTTTTGCCAGATAAAATTCAATAAGCATCGAGGCCGCAGCTAAGAGCCTCATTTTATGGGAGTAAATGGACAGATGAAACAGAAAACGGTATGGCCCAAGCCATACCGTTTCTGCAAAAACGTGATACGATTCTCTTAAGGTCCCGGCTATTTCCCAGCCGGGCCTTTTGTTATGTGGTTAGAGCTCTTCTAAAAGAGAGTTACTCTGCCATCTTCTTCAGCTTGGCGTACTTCTCCTCAGCGTACTTCTCAGCATTGGCGAACAGAGTCTCAGCGCGCTCCGGGAAGGAACGAGTCAAGCTGTTATAACGTACTTCACCCATGATGAAGTCACGGTAAGAAGCGGTAGGCTCCTTGCTGTCCAGCTGGAAGGGATTCTCGCCAGCGTCAGCACGGCGGGGGTCAAAGCGGAAGTTGTGCCAGTAGCCAGCGGCGACTGCTTTCTTCTCCTCGACCATGGACACGCCCATGCCGCCCTTGATGCCGTGGTTAATGCAGGGAGCGTAAGCCAAAATGATGGAGGGACCGTTGTAGCTCTCGGCCTCATGGAAAGCCTTAATGCACTGATTCATATCAGCGCCCATGGCGACCTGTGCCACATAGACATAGCCGTAGCTCATGGCAATAGCGGCCAAATCCTTCTTCTTCTGGGCCTTGCCGGTGGCTGCAAATTGGGCAACCGAGCCGCAGGGGGTGGACTTGGAAGCCTGTCCGCCGGTGTTGGAGTACACCTCAGTGTCGAATACCAGCACGTTGATGTTCTCGCCGGAAGCCAGAGCATGGTCCAGACCGCCGAAGCCGATGTCATAGGCCCAGCCGTCACCGCCCAGAATCCACACGGACTTCTTGGCCAGATAATCCTTATCCTTCAAAATCTCAAGAGCCAGGGTGCAAGCCTCGCAGTCGCAGTACTTCTCACCAGCGGCCTTGCGGCTTTCCGCATGGGCAAGCATCTCACCCAGCTTGTCACCAAAGACCTCCTTGGCCTTTTCAGACTGGCAGAAAGCGATATTCTCGTCCACAGTCATCACGCCGTTCTCCAGAGCCTCAATAAAGGCAATGGCAGCAGCGTCATTGGCCTTGCTGTCAGTCATGGTATCCAGCCAAGCCTTGGCGGTCTCCTTGATTTCGGGTACAGTGTAGTCAATGGCAATGAGCTTTTCAGTCAGCTCAGCCAGACGGCCGCGGACAGCGTTCTGAGCCAGGGCCATGCCCAGACCAAACTCGGCGTTGTCCTCAAACAGAGAGTTTTCCCAAGCGGGGCCGTGGCCCTTCTTGTTCACGGTGTAGGGAGTAGCAGGCGCAGAGCCGCCCCAGATAGAGGAGCAGCCAGTGGCGTTGGCAATGAACATCTTATCGCCGAACAGCTGAGTAGCCAGCTTGGCGTAGGGAGTCTCGCCGCAGCCGCCGCAGGCACCGGAGAACTCCAGCAGGGGCTGCTTGAACTGGCTGCCCTTGACAGAGGTCTCTTTGAACTTCTCGCCCACAGCTTCTTTCACAGGCAAATCAATGCCATAGTTGAACACAGCCTGCTGAGGCCGCTGGGAGTCGATGGAAGCCATCTGCAGAGCCTTGGTCTTGGCAGGGCAGGTGGTGACGCAGCTGCCGCAGCCAGTGCAGTCCAAAGTGGAGATAACCATGGCGAAGTGCATGCCAGGCATACCGGTCATGGGCTTGGACTTAACGCCCTCGGGAGCGGCAGCCAGTTCCTCGTCAGTCATGGCAATGGGACGGATAACCGCATGGGGGCAGACATAAGAACACTGGTTGCACTGAATGCAGTTCTCGGGAATCCACTCGGGAACGTCAACAGCCACGCCGCGCTTCTCATAGGCAGCAGTGCCTTGGGGAGAGGTGCCGTCAGCGTACTTTTCAAAGGTGGAGACAGGCAAATCCTTGCCGTGGAAGGAGTTCACAGGGAACACCACGTTGTTCACATAGTCCACCAGCTCCTGACGGCTGCCGGTAGCGACCTTCTTCTGAGAGTCATCCACAGCGTCCTTCCAGGCGGCGGGCACGTCCACCTTCTTATAGCCAGTAGCGCCGGCGTCGATGGCGTCGTGGTTCATCTTGACAACTGCCTCGCCCTTACGGCCGTAAGACTTCTGGGCAGCGTCCTTCATATACTGAATGGCATCGGACTCAGGGATAATCTTAGCAATGGAGAAGAAAGCGGACTGCAGCACAGTGTTGATGCGGGTGCCCAGGCCAATCTCCTTACCAATCTTGAAGCCGTCAATGGTATAGAAGTTAATCTCGTTGTCGGCGATGAATTTCTTTACCTTGCCGGGCAGACGCTCGTTCAGCTCCGCGTCGTCCCAGGCGCAGTTCAGCAGGAAGCTGCCGCCCTTCTTCAGATCCTGGACCATGTCATAGGTCTCAAGATAAGCGGGGTTAGAGCAAGCCACAAAGTCCGCCTTAGAGATGTAATAGGTGGACTTGATGGGGGTATGGCCGAAGCGCAGATGGGAAATGGTCAGGCCGCCGGACTTCTTGGAGTCGTAGTCAAAGTAGCCCTGAGCGTACATGTCGGTATGGTCACCGATGATTTTGATGGAGTTCTTGTTGGCGCCTACAGTGCCGTCGGAACCCAGGCCCCAGAACTTGCAGCTAGTGGTGCCAGCGGGAGCGGTATCAGGGTCCTCGGTGACTTCCAGAGACAGATGGGTCACGTCGTCCACAATGCCAATGGTGAAGCGCTTCTTGGGCTCAGCCTTTTCCATGTTGCGGTAAACGGCGATGATGTCGCTGGGCTTGGTGTCCTTGCTGCCCAAGCCGTAGCGGCCGGAGTAAACAGGGCATGCGCCGAAGCTGGTGCCGTTGACAGCGGCCAGCACGTCCAGATACAGAGGCTCGCCGATGGAGCCGGGCTCCTTGGTGCGGTCCAGCACGGAGATGGTCTTCACAGTCTCCGGCAGAACGTCCAGCAGGTATTTTGCCACGAAGGGACGATACAGATGAACCTTCACCAGGCCGACCTTCTCGCCAGCAGCCATCAGGTAGTCAATGACCTCCTCGATGGTCTCGCAGGCAGAGCCCATGGCAATGATGACCTTGTCCGCGTCAGGTGCGCCATAATAGTTGAAAGGCTTGTAGTTGGTGCCCAGCTTCTCGTTGACCTTGTTCATGTATTCGACAGCTACCTCGGGCACAGCGTCATAGTACTTGTTGCAGGCCTCGCGGGCCTGGAAGAAGATGTCGCCGTTCTGAGCCTGGCCGCGGAGTACAGGATGTTCAGGATTCAAGGCGTGACGGCGGAACTCGTTGACAGCGTCCCAGTCCAGCATATCGCCCAAATCCTCATAATCCCAGGTCTCAATCTTCTGAATCTCGTGCGAGGTGCGGAAGCCGTCAAAGAAGTGCAGGAAAGGCACCTTGCCCTTAATTGCGGTCAGATGAGCCACGGCGCCCAAGTCCATGACCTCCTGGGGAGAGTTGGAGCACAGCATGGCGTAGCCGGTCTGGCGGCAGGCGTACACATCGGAGTGGTCACCAAAGATATTCAGCGCATGGGTGGCCAGGGTACGGGCTGAGACGTGAATGACACTGGGCAGCAGCTCGCCCGCGATTTTGTACATGTTAGGAATCATCAGCAGCAGGCCCTGAGAGGCGGTGTAGGTGGTGGTCAGTGCGCCTGCGGCCAGAGAGCCGTGAACAGCACCGGCAGCGCCGGCCTCGGACTGCATCTCAGTGACACGCACCTCACGGCCGAACAGGTTCTTGCGCCCGGCGGCGGCATACTTGTCAGTCTCGTCGGCCATCACGGAAGAGGGGGTGATGGGGTAGATGGCAGCCACGTCGGTGAACGCATAGGATACATGCGCAGCGGCGGTGTTGCCATCCATGGTCTTCATTTGTCTTGGCATTTTAACGATTTCCTCCTTGTTGGGATGATCGGTACCGGGCGGCGGTGAGCACGGCAAAGCTGGCTATATAGCAAACACATTTGAAAACCGGCAAGGCTGATTTTCAAGCTAAGCAGCTCTGCTGCCTGGTCCATAATAGACTGCGTTTGCTATACCTGCGCCCTTACCGTTTCATTTTACCATTTTTCAGACCTATTGTAAAGGTGAAAATCGTTCTTTTGCGAAATTTTTCCGCAGCGCTGTTTTGCTCCCGCAGGATGGCCTCAGGAGAATTTTGTTTGACAAGTATGGCCAGTTCTTGTATAATAAGTTAAATTACCGAAAAAACTTGGTGCTTTTGAAAGGAGTTTTGACCACCATGCCTGATGACCCTGATGGTTACTTTATTCTATCTATTTTACTCAGTATTTTCTTTTCAGCCCTTGCGGCTCTTTATGCCGCAGGGGAATCTGCCTTGGACACTTTGTCTGTCTCCCAGGTAAAGCGGGACGCGGATGCGGGGGACAGGAAAGCCCGCTCGCTTCTGAAAATTATGGAGGCCCAGGAGAGTGTAGTTTCTCCCCTGCAGTCCGGGCTGCTGTTCTGTGGGCTTTTAGGGCTCTCTTTCTGCGTGACGGCTTTTGGGGGCCGCACTTACTCTGAGACTCTGCTGCATGGGGAGCTCCAGCGGATGCTGGTCTGCCTTTTGGCAGCGGTGGTCTATGTACTGCTCTTCTTTCTGCTCTGTGATATTCTGCCCAAAAAAGGGGCCCGCCATTCCAACGGGCAATTTGCGTACCATCACCCTGGAATGATGAAGGGGCTCTCCCGCGGAGCCATGCCATTTCTGTATTTTACCAACTTTATGGCCAACTGCGTTCTGCGCCTGTTCCGAATCGACCCCCACAGCTTGGATGACGCAGTGACAGAAGAAGAAATCCTCCAAATGGTGGGTGAGGGAGAAGAGAAGGGTGTGATTGAGGAGACGGAGAAAGATATGATTGCCAATATTCTCGACTTCAATGATACGGCTGCCGCTGAGGTGATGACCCACCGCACAGATATCGCCGCCGTACCGGATGACGCGGATGTGGGCCAGGTAGTGGCGGTGGCCATGGAGCATGGCTGTTCTCGAGTGCCTGTATATCACGAGGACATTGATTCCATTGTGGGTATTTGCTATGTAAAGGATTTGCTGGCTTATGTAGGGGTTCCTGTGCCCAAGGGTGCGGACCTGACCAAACTGATGCGTCCAGCCTACTTCATCCCGGAGACAAAGAAGTGCAGCCAGCTCTTCACAGAGCTGACTGAGCGGAAGGTGCAGATTGCCATCGTGGTGGATGAATACGGCGGTACAGCCGGGCTTATCACATTGGAGGACCTGGTAGAATCTATTGTAGGCAATATCCAGGATGAGTATGACAATGAGGAAGAGGAAATCCGCCAGCTGAGTGAGAGGGCCTACACAGTAGAGGGCACTGCCTCCATTGATGAGATATCTGACCTGACTGGTACAGAGCTGCCGGAAGGAAGCTATGACACCATTGCGGGCCTTGTGACTGAACAGCTGGGCCGGATTCCCAAGGAGGGGGAGCGGCCCCAGGTTCAGATGCTGGGGCTGAAGATTACTGTGCTGGAAGTGGAGGACAACCGAATCTCCAGGCTGTTGATTGTGAAGGAGCCTTTGACGTCTGACGGAGAAGCGCAAGAGGAAAAGAGCAGATGATGCCTATAAAAGACAGGAACGCCCCGTAATATTTTGAATATAGCGAAAAATCCCGCCAAGGCTCTGCGTGATGCAGACCTTGGCGGGATTTCTCAATCTCTGAAATCAAACAGCTCTTTTGGCTTTACGTCTAAAACCTCGCACAGTTTGAAGATTAAGTCAAAGGACACCCCCACATTGCCCAGCTCAATGGCGCTGATATGGCTGCGGTCAATGTCAGCCAGCTCAGCCAGCTGGAGCTGGGTCAGCTTTTTTCGTTTGCGGTAGTAGACAATATTTAGACCAAATTTTTCGTAAAGACTTTTATATTCCGCTTTCAAGCGTATCACCTCTCTAATTATTTTAGGTGGATGGCAAGAAGAATAAACCTTGTGAAAACAGCGTAATGTTGTTGACACAAGTCGTTTGATGTGTTATCATTACTTGGAAAGCCACCGCGCGCCGAATATCAGCGGGCAGGGCTGCTGTGAGGCTGGATTTCTGTCAATTCTCTTACAATTTTTTAATACATCTTGTGAAAGTGATGAGTTTTTTGTAAAATGAAAAAAGTGCCTGGTGTTACTTGACAAGATATGAAAGTGATATTATAATAATATCGAAAAATGAATATAGTAGAAGAGGAGATGGTCACAATGCTTTCAATAAGCAGCGTAACAAAAAAGTATGGCAAGACGATTGCCAACGACAATATCAGCTTTGCTGTGGGGGATGGACAAATCGGTATTCTGCTGGGGCCCAATGGCGCGGGGAAGTCTACAATCATCAAGTGCATCACCGGACTGCTGCGCTTTTCCGGACGCATTGAAATCAATGGGGCTGAGAATACCAGCATAGAGGCCAAGCGCCAGCTGGGCTATATCCCGGAGATGCCCGCGGTCTACGATTTGCTTACAGTCGAGGAGCATTTGGAATTTGTCCGCAGAGCCTATAAGGTAGAGGATGCAGCCTATTCCCAGCAGCTGCTGGAGCGGCTGGAGCTGTGGGACAAAAAGGATAAGCTGGGTAAAGAGCTCTCAAAAGGAATGCAGCAGAAGCTCTCCATTGCCTGCGCCCTCTGCCACAGGCCCCGGGTTGTGGTGTTTGATGAACCGCTGGTGGGGCTGGACCCTCATGCAATCAAAGAACTGAAGAATATATTCCGGGAGCTGAAGGAGAGCGGGGCCTCAGTGCTTATCAGTACCCATATGATTGACAGCGTGGAAGACTACTGGGATGTGGCCAATATTATGATGAACGGCCGCTTTGCCGCAACAAAGTTAAATGACGGGAGCGAGGAACAGACGCTGGAGGATTTGTTCTTCCAAATCACGGAAGGGAACGCTTCCGCAGGGAATGGGGTGTCCTTATGAGAAGCCCTCTGGTTTACCTGACTGTGGTCAAGCTGAAGAACCAGATAAAAGAAGCGGTGAAGCATCCGGCTAAGCTGATTTATATGATTGTCTTCATAGGTTTCCTGGTGCTTGCTACGATAGGAGGACAGAAGAACAGCGAGCAGCTTGAGCTGCGTCCTCTCCAGGAGCTGACAGGCATCATGGTGCTGTTCTTTACCTTTGTCTCCCTGATGACCTTTATCAACGGCGTAAACGGCGGGGCTGGTAATTATCCCATGTTTACCTTGTCTGACGTGAGCATGCTGTTCCCCTCACCGCTAAAACCCAATAAGGTGTTATTTTATGGACTGTTCCGGCAACTGGGCCTGTCGCTTCTTTTAGGATTCTTCCTGCTGTTTCAGTACAGCTGGCTTCACGCAGTTTATGGCATGGACTATATTCATATTGTGTTTATTGTGCTCGGGTATGGGTGCAGCTTGTTTTTGGGTCAGGTCTGCGCCATGGCTGCGTATATCTGCACCAGCGGCAATGATAACGCCCGGCGTATGGTAAAGTACTGTGTATACATCCTGACCTTGGCCTTTGCGGCGGGCCTGGTGTGGCGGCTTATTCCTGTGCTGGCCGGGATGGCGGGCGCTTCTGAGGAAGAGCTTCTCCTTTCTGCGTCGGGAATGCCCGCAGCGTTCACCGCAGGCGCGGAGTATCTGTCCACTATCGGGATATTTTTTCCTGTATCCGGCTGGTCGGCGGGGCTGGTAGGTAATCTGTTCACAAAAGACTATTTTACAGCTGGGATTTGTGCTTTGCTGATGATTGTAGGATTTGGCATAGCATTGCTGCTGGTAGTCAAGAATAAAAATAATTACTATGAGGATGTGCTGCAGACCGCTGAGGTGGCTCAATCTGCCATTGTGGCCAAGAGAGAGGGCCAGCCCGCTGAGGTTATGCCGAAGAAGGTCCGTGTGGGAAAAACCGGCTTGGGCAAGGGGAAGGGCTCCAGCGCTCTGTTTTATAAGCATCTGTTAGAAAACCGCCGTTCCGGTGTGCTGCTGTTCTCCAAGATGTCAATCATCTTTATGCTGGTTGTAATTGGATGTGCAATCCTTTATAGTTTTCTGTTCGCCGACGAGGAGGATAATACCGCGGCCTTTGTGGCAGTGTTTACTATGTCCACTTATATGCAGATGTTTTCCGAGAGCCTGGGCCGGTTCAACTGGGAGATTTCCAAGCCATACATTTATCTGATTCCCGAGCCTTCGTTTAAGAAGCTGCTTTTTGCCACAGCGGAGACTCTCATGGCTGACTGTGTGGAGGCAGTGGTGATTTATGTGCCGGTGGCCCTGCTTCTGGGTCTTGGGCCAGTAGAAATGGTACTCTGCATTTTGGCTCGGATTTCCTTCTCTCTGTTGTTTACCTCAGGGAATATCTTGGTGGAGCGGGTATTCGGTACAGTACGCTCAAAAGGGTTGATTTTATTTTTCTATTTTGTTGCGCTGATGCTGCTTGCCGTGCCTGGTATTGCGCTGGGCGTTGTGCTGTTGGGGCTGTTCCCCGGTGCGATTGGCATGCTGCTTGGTATGCTGGTCTGCAATGTGCCTGTTGCTCTGCTGGTGACATTCCTGTGCCGCAATCTGCTGCAGTATGCAGAGCTGAACGGAAAATAACGGTCTTCTGCAGAAAAAGCCACCGCAAGGTCCATCCTGGCGGTGGTTTTTTTGCTTTTCCTCTTGATTTTTTGCTGATTCTATATTATGATAAGTTTCTCTGCAGCGGCCTATATATTGGCTCGGATGAAGCTGGTAAGCATCTTATCTGTAAGGGAAGAAGGCGTGGAGCCATTGAGAATCAAATCAGCACGCCATTTGGTAGGCTCAATGTATTGGGTGTGCCTGTAACGCACCATATCCAAGTAGACCTCTGCAATCTCGTCAAAGGATAGGCCTCGCTGGCTCATATTCCGTTTCAGGCGGCGTACAATCCGTTCGTCAGCCTGGCAGTCAATGAACAGCTTCAAGTCCAGCTGCTCATAGAGCCAGTCGTACCATAGAGCGTAAAGACCCTCTATGATAATCACGTCATGGCCAGCCTGTACCTCTTGCGCCAAATCTTCCCGCAGCTTTTCATGAAAGATAGTCTCTGGACAGTTGTCATCCAAATATATTTTTCCTGTGACAGGTGCAGCTGCCTTAGGGCGCACATCAGCAGGCTTGAAATAGCTGTCCATATGAAATACATGCAGGTCCAGGTCAGACAGAAGCTCTTCCATTTGGCTGGTGAAGGTGGACTTCCCGCTGGCCGTGCCGCCGGCAATGCCGATAAGATAAGGCTTTTTCATCATCTCTCACTCCATATTCTGTAGTTTTCTGCATTGTAGCATGAACGCGGCAGGAATGCAAGAGCGAATCACAGGAAAGCACACTTGAATAATTGAGAACGCAGATGAGAGGAATAATTTATCTTCCATTATTAAGGATGGCCGTTATAGATAGAATTACGCTTGATGCTTTCCACGATAACACCTTATGTTCAAGGGGAAGGCCGTAAGGCGCTGTTTTGGCAATAGAAAATTGGGCAAAATTTTTCCCCCGGATTCTTCTGTGCTTCAATTAAAGTATAAATATACATAGATAAGGAGGGATATCCTATGTTTGAAAATGAACAGGTTCAAGAGCGCGCACTTCTGGTGGCGCTGGATACAGGTGAGTACGATGCTGAAACTTCCCTGGCCGAGTTGGGGGAGCTCACCCAGACCGCTGGCGCGGAACCAGCTTTTACTCTGACCCAGAAGCGGCCTTCGCCAGAGGCTGCCACCTGTATCGGCTCTGGCATGGCGGCAGAAGCAGCAGAACTGATACAGCGGGAGAAGCTGGACCTCTGCATTTTTGATAGAGAGCTGACCCCCACCCAAATCCGAAATTTGGAGGAGCTGTTCGGGGTTCGGGTCATTGACCGCACTATGCTGATTTTAGATATCTTCGCCCAGCGGGCCAGAAGCCGGGAGGGCAAGCTGCAGGTGGAGCTCGCCCAGCTGCGCTATATGCTTCCCAGGCTTTCTGGGCGGGGAACCTCCCTTTCCCGGCTGGGCGGCGGCATTGGTACCCGTGGCCCTGGCGAGACCAAGCTGGAGACGGACCGCCGTCATATCCGGCGGCGTATCGGCAGCTTAAAAGAGCAGCTGGCAGATTCGGAAGCCGCTCGGGCTATCACCGAAAAGCGCAGAAGAAAAAACGGTATCATAACAGTGGCTCTGGTGGGCTATACCAACGCAGGGAAAAGCACCCTGATGAACCGGCTGACCCAGGCCGGGGTGCTGGCTGAGGACAAGTTGTTTGCCACTCTGGACCCAACCGCCAGGGCGATGAAATTGCCCAGCGGCAGAAGTGTTATGCTGATAGATACAGTCGGGCTGATTCGGCGGCTGCCCCACCACCTGGTGGAGGCGTTTAAGTCCACACTGGAACAGGCTGCGGACGCAGATATTTTGCTGAATATTTGTGATGCTTCCAGCCCGGAATGCGGAGAGCATCTGCGGGTCACGGAGGATTTGCTGCAAAGTCTGGGAGCCGGCGACAGTCCGGTGATTCCGGTCATGAATAAGTGGGACGCGGTAGAGGACGAGGAGAGTGTCCCGCGCTTGGCCGGGGCAGTGCGAATCAGCGCATTAAGTGGGGAAGGAATCCACCAGCTTTTGCAGGCAGTGGAGGAAAACATGCCAGAAAAAACCTTTGACGTGGATTTGTTGCTGCCTTTCTCCAAAAGCGGCTTGGCTGCAAGACTTCGGGATGAGGGGGCGGTACTCAGCGAGGAATATGTAGCAGAAGGTCTGCGGCTGACAGCAAGAGTTGACCAGCGCCTATACAGTCCTGTGAAGGAATATGATATAAACCCGGCGGAGGAGGAATGAAAGTGTTCTACCACGCAAGCCCCATTCACTGCATCGAGATTCTGGAGCCGAGAGTCTCGAATCATGGTGAGCCGAGGGTATACCTGTCGCGAAAGCGGGAGAATACGCTGGTGTATCTTTCCAACGCTGTGGAGAAGTACTGCCGGGAAACCGGCTTTGCCCATGAAGGCCCCTGGTATAAATGGGGCAGCTACGGCTTTCAAAACGGTCTTGTCCGCATAGACGAATACTGGCCCGGCGCTTTGGAGGAGACCTATAAAGGGGTTCCTGGCTATATATATGCCGCGGATGAGGTGCCGGGCATGGAGGAGATGAAGGATATTCCCGACGCTGTCGCCACCTCCCAGCCTGTGCCCGTGCTGGGCTGTGAGTATGTGCCGGATGCCTGCGAGGCGATTCTCACCGCGGCGGAGGCGGGGGAGATTCTTGTCCGCCGCTATCATGAGCTGCCGGAGAGTATGCTTGCCTGGATAGACAGCTGCATCAAGCGGGAGTATGAGGAAGCCAGGGATATCCCCACATATAGACACTTTTTGGAAGGTAAATTTCCTGAAATAACTGCTGCGCTGGAATAAATGTATGCAGAATAATCAAAAATGAATAAATATACATTTCGCTCTTGCTTTTTTCGAAAAAGAGTGTATAATGGAGAAAGAAAAACAGACAGGGAAAGGATAGATTTATATGGCAAAAGAAATTAAAAAAGTAGTGCTGGCGTACTCCGGCGGTTTGGACACCTCTATTATCATCCCGTGGCTGAAGGAGAATTATAACGGCTGCGAGGTGATTGCCGTCTCCGGCGATGTAGGCCAGGGCACTGAGCTGGATGGCCTGGAGGAGAAGGCCAAGAAGACCGGGGCCAGCAAGCTCTATGTGCTGGACTTGAAAGAGGAGTTCGTGCAGGATTACGTGTACCCCACCGTAAAGGCCGGGGCCGTGTATGAGAACAAGTACCTGCTGGGTACCTCCTTTGCCCGGCCTATCATTGCAAAGGGTATTGTGGAGATTGCCAAGAAAGAGGGCGCTGACGCCATCTGCCACGGCTGTACTGGCAAGGGGAACGACCAGGTGCGCTTTGAGCTGGCAATCAAGGCCTACGCTCCGGACATGACCATTATCGCTCCCTGGCGCATTTGGGACATCAAGAGCCGTGAAGAGGAAATTGCCTATGCTGAGGCGCACAATATTCCTCTGAAAATCAACCGGGAGACCAACTATTCCAAGGATAAGAATCTTTGGCATCTGTCTCATGAGGGCTTGGATTTAGAGGACCCCTCCAATGAGCCTCAGTACAATAAACACGGTTTCCTGGAGCTGGGCGTATCTCCGGAGCAGGCCCCGGACGAGCCTACATACATTACCCTGCATTTTGAGAAGGGTGTTCCCACTCAGCTCAACGGCGAGACCCTGAATGGTACGCAGATGGTAGAAAAACTCAATGAGCTGGGCGGGAAGAACGGTATCGGCCTGGCAGACATTATTGAGAACCGTCTGGTGGGTATGAAATCCCGGGGGGTGTATGAAACTCCCGGCGGCACCATCCTTTATCATGCCCACAACAAGCTGGAGGAGCTGTGCCTGGATAAGGAGACCTATCATTATAAGCAGCAGATAGCACTAAAGTTTGCTGATTTGGTGTATAATGGCCAGTGGTACACTCCTCTGCGCCAGGCCCTCTCCGCCTTTGTGGATTCTACCCAGGAGACTGTCATTGGTGATGTGAAGCTGAAGCTCTATAAGGGCAATATCATCGATGCTGGCGTGACCTCCTCTTACTCTCTGTACGATGAAGACATTGCCACTTTTGACGAGGACGAGGTGTACAACCAGGCAGACTCCGCTGGGTTTATCAACCTGTTTGGTCTGCCCATCAAGGTACAGGCCAAGAAGGGGTTGACCTACGACAAATAGTACTTATAAGGGAAAGGCTATGGGGCGCTATGAAGCTGTATCTTGTGGAGCACGGAGAACCTGATTATACAGAGGCGGAGAGAGCAGGCTATATGGGCCATGGCCTGGATTTGGCGAAGCTGACCGAGCGGGGCCGTAAACAAGCGGAGATGGCGGCTGAGGATTCCAGGCTGAAAAGCGCGGAAATTATTATTGCCTCTCCTTATACCAGAGCCCTGCAGACAGCGGCCATTTTGTCCCAAAGGCTGAATAAGCCTTTGACAGTTGAGACGTTTTTGCACGAATGGATGCCAGATGTCACTTTTCAGTATCGCAATGCCCTGCGCATGCCGGAAATCCTGGAAGAGATGCGTCAGCGGGGCGGAGAGTGGGATGAAAGCTGCCAATACCATTGGGAAAGTATCTCCCATGTAGGAGAGCGGGTTTTCACATCGCTAAGAAAATATCTTTCCGTTATTGTGGCAGCCCACGGTCTGGTGATTCAGCGCTTTGTAAAGACAAAAGAAGTCCCACATGGTTCTGTATGGGAAGTGGATTTTCAAGAGGATTCCGTGCCACTGGGCTATTATGAGTAACATATAGTGGATGCAACAGGAAAGGTACAGCAGAGTAAGGGGTAAAAAATATGGAGCTTATTGATATTTATCATAAAGATGGCACCCCGACAGGTGCTGTGCAGGACAAGGAGGAATCCCTCGGCCCAGAAGAATACCGGATGGCAGTGGGAATGTGGATTGTGGATAAGGGCGGCAGGATATTCCTTACCCGCCGGAGTATGGAAAAGAAGTATGCCCCAGGAAAGTGGGAAAACCCCGCAGGCCATGTGCAGGCGGGGGAAGCCCCTATCCATGCTGTCATCCGGGAGCTGTATGAGGAGACCGGCCTGACTGTCACGGAGAATCAAGTCACGCTGCTGGGATGCTCCTGTTCCTGGCCGTACTTGGGCAGAGATTTTGGAGTCCGCATGGATGTAGATTTGAGCCAGGTGCGTTTCCAAAAGGGGGAGACCTGCGATGCGAAATGGGTAGGTTTCGATGAGTTTGCCGCAATGGCAAGAGAGGGCGAGTTTGCGCCTTCCTTGACAAACCATATGAAAGACTATCGGGAAGCGTTTTTGAAATTTACAGGGAACCCTGACAGTCCGGCACTTGATTTTCTGACAGGGGAGGAATAACCCGTGAAACTATGGAAAGGCCGTTTCAAAAAAGAAGCAGACCCCAAGACAAACGATTTCAACTCAAGCATTGCCTTCGACAGCCGTATGTACCGGCAGGACATAGAGGGCAGCATTGCTCATGCCACGATGCTGGGCCGGCAGGGCATTATTGACGAGAGCGAAAGCATGAAAATCTGTGTGGAACTGGGAAAGATTCGGGATGATTTGGATTCTGGAGCGCTGGCCATTGACCCGGATGCAGAAGATATCCACACCTTTGTGGAGCAGGAGCTCACGGCTCGAATCGGTGACGCAGGCAAGCGCCTGCACACCGGCCGCAGCAGAAATGACCAGGTAGCGCTGGACGTGCGGCTTACCCTGCGAGAGGACTGCGCCGGACTCAAGGCTCAGCTGAAAGAGCTTTTGGGCGTATTGTGCAGCAAGGCAGAGCAGTACAGCAGCACGGTCATGCCTGGGTATACTCATATGCAGAGGGCCCAGCCAGTGACATTTGGCCACCACCTGATGGCTTATGCGGAGATGCTTTTACGGGATATCTCTCGCTTTGACGACGCACTGCGGCGGATGAATATTTGCCCTCTTGGCTGTGGTGCGCTGGCGGGAACTACATATCCTTTAGATAGAGAGATGACTGCAAAGCTGTTGGACTTTACAGAACCCGCACAGAATAGCTTGGATGGGGTTTCTGACCGGGACTTCTGCGCAGAAATCGCCTTTGTGGTTTCGCTGTGTATGGTGCATCTCTCCCGGCTATGTGAGGAGCTGGTGCTGTGGTGCTCTTGGGAGTTCCGCTTTATTGAGCTGGATGATGCCTACTGTACTGGCTCCAGCATTATGCCTCAGAAGAAAAATCCTGATTTGGCGGAGCTAATTCGCGGTAAGTCTGGGCGGGTTTTTGGTGATTTGATGAGTCTTCTTACCATGATGAAGGGGCTTCCGCTGGCTTATAATAAGGACATGCAGGAGGACAAGGAAGCCGTGTTTGATGCGGTGGATACTTTAAAGCTGTGCCTAACCCCTTTGATTCCTATGCTGGACACCATGCGTGTACGTGAGGATACCATGCGTGCGGCAGCGGCAGGAGGATTCATCAATGCCACAGATTGTGCTGACTATTTGGTGTCTGTAAAGGGAATGCCTTTCCGGGATGCCTATAAGGTGACTGGCGAGCTGGTGGCGTTGTGTATAGAGAAAAACTTGACGTTGGAGACACTCCCCTTGGAAGAGTATCAGACTGTGTGCGAGGCTTTTGACGAGGGTGTATATCAGGCGATTTCTTTGGACAAATGTGTGGGAGACCGCAAGGTACTTGGTGGTCCGGCGCCGGAAAATGTAAAGGCGCAGGCTTGCCGGGTGAGGAATATTTTGCGGAACATGGAGGATTCAGTATGGAAAAGCTGAAGGTTGGCGTAGTAGGGGCAACTGGCTATGCAGGGGCAGAGATATGCCGTTTGATTTTGGGTCATCCTCAAGCAGAGCTGGCGGCGATTAGCTCTGTCAGCTTTGAAGGCATGGCACTTTCCTCTGTATACCCGGCTTACGCTCATTTATGCGATATGGTATGCGGTACACAAGAGCAGGTCTTGGAAAAAAGCGATGTGGTGTTTGCCGCGCTGCCTCATGGGCTTTCTCAAGAGTTGGCAGCCCAGTGCATGAGGACTGGCAAGGCTTTTATTGACATGGGCGCTGATTTCCGGCTGGAAAGCGAAGAGGTTTACAGCAAGTGGTATGACGGCAGTTTTGCGGATAAGGAGCTCCACAGGCAAGCGGTGTATGGCCTGCCCGAGCTATTCCGGGAAAAGATTAGAGGAAAGAAATTGATTGCCAATCCTGGGTGCTATACGACTGCTGTGCCGCTGGCCCTTGTCCCTGCATTAGAGAATGGGCTGATTGAGCCAGCAGGGCTCATTGCAGACTGCAAGTCCGGCGTGACTGGTGCAGGCCGGAAGCCCAATCAGCAGAATCACTATCCTGAGTTAAACGAGAGCTTTACTGCCTATAAGGTTGCGGCCCATCGGCATACGCCAGAGATGGAGCAGACGCTCTCCCAGATAGCGGGGCAGGAAATCACACTCACCTTTGTACCCCATCTACTGCCAATCAACCGCGGTATTCTTGCTACCTGCTATGGCAGATTGAAAGTTGGCGTTACGGAAGAACAGCTGCGAAAGGCTTATGAGGAACGGTATCAAGGGGAGTACTTTATCCGTCTGCTTCCTGAGGGAAAAGCGGCTAATGTAAAGTATGTGCGCTTTACGAACTTCTGCGATATTTCCCTTTTCGTAGATTCCCGTACTGGAAGTTTTATTGCCATTTCTGCCATTGATAATATGGTAAAAGGTGCGGCTGGCCAGGCGGTGCAGAACATGAATCTTGCCTTTGGGTTTGAGGAAACCGCAGGTTTGAAGCTGGTACCCCCTGCTTTCTAATGTGTGGATTATGAAGCCAGGTCCTTTACAACAATTGAATTAGGAGAAGTTGATATGGAATTTATTGACGGCGGCGTAACAGCTGCAAAGGGTTTTATGGCAAGCGGACTTCATTGTGGAATCCGCAAAAACCGCTCAAAGTCTGATTTGGCATTGATTGTCAGCGACCGTCCCTGCGCTGCTGCAGGCATGTACACGCAGAATCTGGTGAAGGGCGCGCCTGTAGCACTTACCCAGAGAAACCTGGCAGACGGAATCGCTCAGGCTGTTATATGCAATTCGGGGATTGCCAACACCTGCGCTCCTGACGGCATGGAGAAGGCAGAAGAGATGGGGCAGATTGCGGCAGAAGTTCTGGGATTGGCTCCCTCAGATATTGTGGTGGCTTCCACTGGTGTAATAGGTCCCTCTCTGCCTACGGAGAATATCCGCGCTGCTGCTCCTGATTTGAAAGCTGCTCTCAGCCCGCAAGGCTCCCATGCGGCGGCAGAGGCGATTATGACGACAGACACTGTGGCAAAAGAGGTGGCCGTGAGCTGTGAAATTGGCGGCCATCAGGTGAAAATTGGCGGTATTTCTAAGGGGAGTGGAATGATTCACCCTAATATGGCGACTATGCTGTGCTTTGTCACAAGTGACTGCGCGATTGCTCCTGATTTGCTGCGGAAGGCTGTGAAAACAGCTGCGGACGCCACATTCAATATGATTAGCGTGGACGGAGACACTTCTACCAATGATACCTTTGTGGTGCTTTCTAACGGTGCGGCAGAAAACCCGGAAATTACAGAGGTGGGTGAGGATTATTTCGCCTTTGTGGAGGCTCTGGAAGCTGTGAGCCGAAAGCTGGCCAAGATGATGGCCCGGGACGGTGAAGGTGCGACTAAGCTGGTTATTTACCGTGTAGAGGGTGCACAGGATTTGGAGACAGCACGTCAGGTAGCCCGCGCTGTCAGCTGTTCTACGCTGGTTAAGGCTGCAATGTTTGGCGCTGACGCCAATGCAGGCGGCAGGACAATGTGCGCGATTGGATATTCTGGGGCCCAGGTGGATGTGGGGAAAGTCGATGTGTCCTTCCGCTCCGCAAAGGGACAGGTGGACGTGGTCAAAGCGGGATTTGGAATTGAATTTTCTGAGGAACTGGCCCTGGAGGTGTTGAAGGAGTCTGAGATTGAGACTTTTATCCATCTGCATATGGGAGAGATTTCTGCCGAGGCCTATGGCTGTGATTTGACCTATGACTACGTGAAGATTAACGCGGATTACCGTACATGAAGGAGAGAAAACCGTTGGGGGTGAACAGCCCCTGGGATATAGCAGCGGCAGTAATGACTATCCTGCTGTACGGAAATTTTGCGGTATTTCTAGTTTTTTGCCTTGTGGCAATCGGGCTTATTTTCATGGAGCCCGCAGTCGCCATGGCCACGGCAGTCCTCTTGCTGCTGGGGATATTCTGTCATTTCTTCACCCAACGCAGAACTGTGAAGCTCTGGCGCAGGCTGCTGTTGGGTGGGATTGCCGCTAATTTTCTGATTGCGGGATTCTATGTATTGATTTTTATAATGATGGTGCTGGCCTGGCAGTAAGGGCCCGGAAGATTTCACTGAGAAAAGGGGACCACGATTAGAATGCAGGTATCAAACAGCGAGCGGGCCAATATCCTGGTGCAGGCCCTGCCCTACATTAAGAAGTATGCCGGGGCCACTGTTGTGGTCAAATATGGCGGAAACGCCATGCTGGACGATGAGCTGAAATCCGCCGTGATGAGCGACATTGTGCTTATGCAGCTGGTGGGCATCAATGTGGTGCTGGTTCACGGCGGCGGGCCGGAAATCAATGCCATGCTGGCAAAGATTGGGAAAGAGAGCCGGTTTGTAGGCGGTCTGCGCTATACTGACCGGGAGACCATTGACATTGTTCAGCAGGTTTTGGCCGGCAAGGTGAATAAGGATTTGGTCCAGCTTTTGGAAGATGCTGGTGGCAAGGCCATTGGACTGTGCGGCCTGGATGGCTCTCTGCTGAAAGCGGACAAGCTGGAGGCAGATTTAGGCTATGTGGGAGAAATCCGCGAGGTGAACGCAGACATCCTGCGCAGTGCCGCTAAGGACGGTTATATTCCCATTGTGTCCACCGTGGCGGCGGGGTATCACGGGGAGGTCTATAATATCAACGCTGATGTTGCTGCTGCCCGGATTGCCGCCGAATTGGGGGCAATGAAGCTGATTTTAATGACAGACGTGCGGGGCCTTCTGCGGGATAAGGAGGATGAGAGCACGATTATACCTGTAGTAAATGTCAGCGATGTGCGCCGCTTAAAAAAGGAGGGCGTTATCAGCGGAGGAATGATTCCCAAAATCGACTGTTGTGTGGATGCTGTGCGCCGGGGCGTAGGCCGGGCACATATTATTGACGGGCGCATTGCCCATTCTATCTTAGTGGAGCTATTTACAGACGAGGGCATTGGAACCATGTTTTATTGATAAAGGAAAGGGAGGCTGGGCATGACTTTTCAGCAGGTGAAGGAGCAAGAGCAGTTTATTATACATACCTATGGCCGGGTGGACGTGGCCTTGGCAGAGGGAAAAAACGCCCGGGCCTGGGATGTGGAGGGTAAAGAATATATTGACTTTACCTCCGGCATCGGCGTGAACTGCCTGGGCTACAGCGACCCCCAGTGGACGGCGGCTGTGTCAGCACAGGCGGGCAAGATTCAGCACTTATGCAACTATTATTATTCTCCGGAAAATACTGCCCTGGCCCAGGAACTCTGTGAAGCAGCTGGGATGGCTCAGGCGTTTTTCTGCAACTCTGGTGCAGAGGCCAATGAATGCGCTATTAAGATAGCCAGAAAGTATGGGGAAAAGCGCGGGGCCTGCAGGATTGTTACGTTGAACAACTCTTTCCATGGGCGCACGCTGACAACGCTGTCTGCTACTGGTCAGGAAGGTTTCCACAAGGATTTTCTTCCACTGACGGAGGGCTTCCTCTATGCTGACGCCGGTGATTTGGAGGGGATAGCCTCCTTGCTGGATGGTACGATCTGCGGTGTGCTGATTGAGACTGTGCAGGGAGAGGGCGGTGTAGTGCCCATGGATGCGGCCTTTGTCCAGGGGCTGCGGAAGCTCTGCGATGAGAAGGATGTGCTCCTGATGCTGGATGAGGTCCAGACAGGCGTGGGCCGCACAGGACATTTCTATAGCTATCAGGGTATGGGCATTATACCCGATATTGTGAGCAGCGCAAAAGGGTTAGCCGGCGGCCTGCCAATTGGTGCCTGCCTGATTGGGGAGAAGCTGCGTAATATTCTGAAACCCGGCCAGCAGGGCTCCACCTTTGGAGGGAACCCGGTGGTGTGCGCTGGGGCCAGAGTAGTGGTCAGCCGGGTGAGTGACCCTACCTTTTTGCAGACAGTGAGGGAGAAGGGGAAGTATCTCTCTCAAAGGCTGGAGTCCATGCCCCAGGTGGAGCTGGTTCGGGGTCAAGGTATGATGCTGGGCATCAAGCTCAAGTCCGGCGATGCCCATGATGTGCTTATTAAGTGCGCAGAGCAGGGCCTGTTGGTGCTTACCGCCAAGGACTTGGTACGTTTTCTGCCGCCACTGACCGTCACCCGGGAGGAGATGGATGCAGGGCTCGCCATATTTGCCAAGGTACTGGAAACTATCTAAAATGAGGTGGAAATAATGAAACATCTTTTGAAGCTGTTGGACATGACCGGTGAGGAGATTATTGAGGTACTGAATCTGGCTGACCAGCTTAAGTATGAGACCAAACATGGCATTGAGCATCATCATCTCAAAGGGAAATGCCTGGGCATGATTTTTGAAAAGTCGTCTACCCGCACCCGCGTTTCTTTTGAGGTAGGCATCAACCAGCTGGGAGGATACGCGGTTGTCTTGGGGGCTCAGGGCTCTCAGATTGGCCGGGGTGAGCCGGTACAGGACACAGCTCGGGTGCTCTCCCGGTATGTGGATGGGATTATGATTCGTACCTTTGAGCAGAACGAAGTGGAAGCTCTGGCTCAGTTCGGCAGTGTACCGGTCATCAACGGCCTGACGGATTTCTGTCATCCCTGCCAGGTCTTGGCGGACTTGATGACTATCCGGGAGTTTAAGGGCGGCTTGGAGGGGTTGAAGCTGTGCTTCATCGGTGACGGCAATAACATGATGAACTCTCTGGTGGTCGGCGGGCTGAAAGTAGGTATGACAGTTTCTGTGGCCTGCCCGGAAGGCTACCGGCCGCCTCAGGAGATTTTGGATTTTGCTGGTCAGTATGATTACTTTGAACTGACTGATGACCCCATGCAGGCCGCGAAGGATGCGGACGTGGTGATTACAGACGTGTGGACCTCTATGGGACAGGAGGAGGAGCGGGCGAAGCGCGAAGCGGCCTTTGCCGGGTATTGCGTAGACGCGAAGCTGATGGCCCAGGCCAAGCCGGACGCCATGGTTCAACACTGCCTGCCGGCCCATCGGGGCGAGGAAATTACGGAGGAGGTCTTTGAGGCTAACGCTGCGTATATTTTCGAGGAGGCGGAGAACCGTCTGCACGCCCAAAAGGCTGTTATGGTTCTTACCATGGCTCAGAACAAGTAAAAAGGATAGAGCAAAAAGCCACGCGAAACCGCGTGGCTTTCGTTATGGCTCAGACTCAGTCGCTGATATGTCGTCCTCTGTCTGGGTATTTTGAATTTGTGAGAAAGGTGGAAGCACTTCCGCGCTTTGAAGAAGGGAATAGAGCATAAAGAAACCGGCAGTATACAGCAGCACCCACAGGCTTCCTGCTACCAATGAAAAATAAACAGCAGCCAGCATAGCTAAAGGGTGAACTTTGACCGTGGAGGCAACCAGGCGCGGCTCTATCACCTGACGGATACATGTCATCACCAGCCAGCCCACGAGCAGGCCCAGGCCTCGGCCATATTCGCCCATAAGCAGCTGATAGACAGCCACTGGGGTAAACACAATGCCTGGTCCTAAGACTGGCAGAACGTCCGCTGCACAGGTAATGAGAGCGGTGAGCAGGGGATAGGGGAGACCTAAAATATAAAGAACAACAAAGGCCTCGCAGAAGCTGATAAAATACAGTAAGCTGTAGGATAAAATATAACGGCGTCCGGTTCCTGAGGAACTTTTTGCAATACGTTTGAGCAGCTTCAAACCGTGGCTGCTGAACAAGTTCAGCAGCCAGTCCCTCAGCTTATCAAAATCCCGCGCAATAAAGAAAGCAGAGAACGCTGTAATGAGCAGCATCATAATCATAGTGGGCAACGAAGTAATCACACCCAGAACGCCGACAAGAAGCCCGACTGCCAGCTCTGAGCCGTTTTTCAGAAATTCCATAAGCCCGTCATAGTTGCGCTCCCAAAAGCCGCTGTCCAGGGTTTGGAAAAAAGCTCCAATCTTACGGAAGAAGGACTGGACAGGCGGAGAAAATTCCGGAAATCCGCCCTGTGCCGCCCGTATAAGAAAAGCGCTGATTTCCCCAATGGCATAAACACAAAGAGTGACCAGCGCAGTCAGCAGCAGTGCCAAGGCTAGAATGGTCACAATACCAGATGCCATATTATGGGAATGGAAAAGCCTACCTTCCACATACCGAATGACTGGCTGCAGAGCCAGTGCAGTCAAAAGCCCCAGGAGAAAGGGCAGGGTATATAGGAAAGTAAGCCTCCACAACAGAAAAATAAGAGTATATCCCCCAAAAAGCAGCCCAAAAGGGACTGCCTGCCGCAGCACGTCCCAACGAAACATAGCGTTCCTCCCTCCGTCATGCCTCTTAATATGGCCTGGCTTGGGAGGAAATATGCACACCACAGAGTATGTTGCTAGGGAGTGGGGCGAGTATCAGCTGCTCGGACAGGCTCATTCCTATCCTTCACACCCCGACCGGTCAGCAGCCACATAACAGAGACACCCAAAATGTCAGAAAGAGCCAAAAGCTCCATATCAGTGACATAGCGAATCTGTCCCTCCAGCTTAGACAGACCCGAGGCGTTAAGGTCAACGCCGCGAACCTGCAGCTGGGCCAAAAGCTCTTTCTGCTTCATATTCTGGTTTTTCCGGGCGCTCTCTACCCGAGCACCAATGAGGTTTTTTGTTCCCAACGGTTGTCCTCTTAGCCTCATAGATTCAATCACTCCCTTTAACGAAGTTAATTAAAAAGTTTTTTCTTGTAATATATTCTCCTTAAATACTCATTATAGAGTAAGAGTGATGAAAAATCAAGCCTTTTTGAAAAAATATTTGGTGTAGTTCTCAATTAGCAAAATAAAGCTGTACTTTTCTTATTTGTGCTGGTATAATAGAGGCAATACCCGGTTGAAACAGAAAAAACACGGGTTTTATGACAGATTTGTCTGCATATTTGGCATGAGAAGGGAAGAGTTATCTTAATGAGTAAGCAGTTTTCTGACAGAGAGCTCACTATGCTCACAGATTTTTATGAGCTGACCATGGCGAACGGATATTTTTTAGGCGGCTTCAAAGACACCATATGTTATTTCGATATGTTTTTCCGCAGGACGCCGGATAATGGAGGCTTTGCCATTATGGCGGGCGTAGAACAGTTGGTGGATTATTTGAAGGGACTGCGCTTTTCTGAGGAGGATATTGCCTATTTGGCAGGACGGAACATTTTCAGTCCGGATTTCCTGGAGTATCTGCGGAATTTCCGTTTTTGCTGTGATGTGTGGGCAATTTCAGAAGGGACGCCGATTTTTCCCGGGGAACCGATTGTTACAGTACGCGGACCTGTTATTCAGGCCCAGTTTGTAGAGACCATGGTTCTGCTTTGCATTAACCATCAGAGTTTGATTGCTACCAAGGCCAACCGAATTGCCCGTGCCGCCCAGGGCAGGGCTGTGATGGAGTTCGGCTCTCGCCGGGCCCAGGGATTTGATGGGGCCGTTTATGGGGCTAGGGCGGCATATATTGGCGGCTGTGTCGGCACAGCCTGCACAGTCAGTGACCAGATGTTTGGCGTACCTGCTTTGGGCACTATGGCTCACAGCTGGGTTCAGCTGTTCGAGACAGAGTATGATGCTTTCAAGGCATATGCAGAGGCATATCCATCCAACTGTATGCTTCTGGTAGATACCTATAATGTGCTGAAGTCCGGTGTGCCCAATGCAATCAAAGTGTTCAATGAAGTACTGGTCCCCAATGGATACCGGCCTGCGGGTATTCGCATTGACAGCGGCGATATTACGTATCTTTCCCGAAAAGCGCGGAAAATGCTGGATGATGCGGGCTTTGAGGACTGCAAAATCTGTGCCTCCAACTCTTTGGATGAGCACATCATCCGGGATATGCTGGCCCAGGGAGCCAAGGTGGACTCCTTTGGCGTAGGCGAGCGGCTGATTACATCTTCATCTGAGCCAGTCTTCGGCGGGGTGTACAAGCTGGTTGCTGTTGAAAATCCGGATGGCTCTGTTACGCCGAAAATTAAAATCAGTGAGAATGTCACGAAAATCACCACGCCCTGCTTTAAGAGTGTGTGGCGGCTGTTTGACAAGGAGACAGACAAGGCCATTGCGGATGTGGTGACCATGCACGATGAGATTATTGACGAGGAAAAGCCCTATGTTCTTTTTGACCCCAACCACACTTGGAAGCGGAAGACTGTGGAGAACTTCCATGCAGTACCCCTGCTTACACAGATTTTCAAAGATGGCGAATGTATCTATACCCCGCGGGCGCTGAATGCGATTAAAGCCTACTGTACGGCACAAGTGGACTCTCTATGGGAGGAGGTTGTCCGGTTTGAGAATCCACATAACTATTATGTGGATTTGTCTCAGAAGCTGTGGGATGAAAAGAATCGGATGCTCTCCGAAAAAAACTATTGACAACCTGCAATTCATCTTTTACAATAAGAGTTGTGAGCAAGCCGGGCAGTTGCGGGCGTGAAACGAAAGTGCGCGTCTGAGGAAAGTCCGAGCTCCTCAGGGCAAGGATAACGGCTAATCGCCGCCGGGGGCGACCCTAGGGAAAGTGCAACAGAGAGATACCGCCAGCGGTTTCGTCCGCTTGGCAAGGGTGGAAAGGCGAGGTAAGAGCTCACCGGCGCATGGGAGACCATGCGGCCCTGTAAACCCTATCCGGAGCAACACCGTGGAGGAACATCTGCCGGGAGACCGGGGGAAAGCGTAGCCCTGCGCGTTCCGTGGAGGTGGCGTGAGCCTGTTGGCAACGGCAGGCCAAGATAGATGACTGCTCAAGACAGAACTCGGCTTACAGGCTTGGTCACAGAGAAGGGACGCATTGCGTCCCTTCTTGCTGTATATTTATGTAGTTGTACGATTCCGATAAGTTAAATCTTCTCGTTGAGAAAATCCCATTCTTTCCCAGAAAGCATTGCCATTCTGGTTATATGTAAAGGCTACTAAAGCAACCTTTTGAATACCAAGGCTACTTAATGCGGCAAGGGACTGCTCTACAAGCTGTCTGCCTATGCCTTTCCGGCGGTACGCGGAATCCACCGCCAAGTGGTAAAGGTATCCTCTTCTGCCGTCATGCCCCGCTAGAATTGCACCCACCAGTTTTCCGTCTTCCCAGGCAGTAAAGCAGGTTTTGGGATTGCGATTCAGATAGAAAGAAATCCCTTCTAAGGAATCCTCTATTGGGCGCAGACCAAGCCCCGGTGTGCGGGACCAGAGGGCGTGGACATCGGTATAGTCCTGAATTGACATATGTTTCAGCATCAGATTTACTCCTTTTATGTGTATATTTGTGGGGTATATGAATAATTATACACCGGCAATCGTTGGATGTCAAGCCGAAGTATAAGCTGGTAAGCTCGTGCTCGGGAGTGTACGTTCCGAGGAGTTTTTCGTGTTCCCCCGCCCGTAGGGCGGGGGAACAC
>CAJTXF010000001.1:81600-98343 GCA_910580045.1 uncultured Eubacteriales bacterium | reverse complement strand
AGTTGAAAATCGTCGGCTACAATATCACCAAAGGCGACCAGTTGGAAAGCATCCTGCAAAACACATTCAAGACCATCGAGGATATCACGGATGTGCGCTCCATGACCAACGCTCAGCTCAAGCGGCTGATCCAGAAAATCGAGGTGGACAAGGACGGCAACGTGGACATCTACCTGCGGCTTCTAGGCGATTTAGGTCTGGATGAAACCGTTCTGATTAATGACAACCATACATAAAGACGTGTCTCAGCGCCTCAAGTATATTGACCGCGGCCTGTACCGGGACGTGAAGAATGTGCTGGCCGTGAATAAGGCACAGCGGCACATCCGTGGGGGAATGGCGACAAAAAAGAAATATGAATCTCTAAAATAACTGGATGGCATTACTCCTCCGGCAAAACAGCGGAGCTGTATAGTAAACGCACTTGAAAATCGGTACGCCGATTTTCAAGCTGGGGGAGGAGGCCATGGCCTCCTCCCTGATTCAAAAGAGGTCTCCTACCTCTTTTGAACTGCGTTAACTATAACCTCCCCAATTCATGCAGACTTGTGCAGATTTGTACCAAGGATGCAGAGGAGTAATAAAAAAGCGGCCGCTCAGCCCCAGAGCACAATTTTTGGCTCTGAGAGAGACGGCCGCTTCTTATTTTGCGTATCCTATTTTGCGGCGATGTTCCGGCAGAAATTTTCCATGATTACCGCCATCTGGGCCCGGCTGGCCGTGCCTTTGGGCAGCAGTGCGCCTCCAGAGCCGGAGAGCATCCCTGAACCCACGGCCCACTCCATCGCGCCTTTGGCATAGGGGGAGACCATCCCCGCGTCAGAGTAGCTGCCCAGCCCAATGGTTTTGCTGATGTCATACCCCTTCAGCCTGGCGTATTGATAGAGAATCAGAGTCAAATCCTGCCTGCTGACCGCTGCGCCGGGCCGGAAGCTCCCGTCCGGGTAACCGCCAACCAGCAGGTTTTCCGCGGCCCAGGCCACAGCCTTGGCATAGTAGCCCTTGGAAGCGTCCGGGAAGGGGCTGGCTGTGTCTGTGCTGGGACGGCCCTCTAAGCTGTATAGAATGGTTACCAGCTGCCCCCGGGTGACCTTGCCGCTGGGCTCAAAGCCCTTGTCCGTGCCAACCATAATGCCTGCGTCCGCCACAAAGTATACGGCCTGGGCAAACCATTCTGTCCCATTCACATCCGGGAAGCGCGCTGGCGGTTCAGGGGAGACAGGCGGTTTATCAGCGGATGGAATCCGGCGGACAACCTCTGTGCCGTCCAGCTGATAAAAGCTGAGGGGCTCGTCCTCCTGGCCTGCGTACCAAAGGAGTTTTCCCTCCTGAACGATGGGCTGGCAGTCTGAAAGGGGAGCTTCTGCCCTGTGAACCTGGCCTGTCAGCTGGCCGTTGGCGTCATATTGAGCATAGTACAGCCGGAAGGGCGCCTGGCTGTCCGCCCGGTACTGGTTCCACAGGATATAGCCTCCCTCAGGGCCCAGGGGAACCAGAACCGGTGTGCCCGCATCCTCTGGGCAGGGCAGCTGGACGCTGGAAGAGAGCAAGCCGTCCTTGCTGGCAAAGCCCAGATAGAGCTGGCGGGGCCGGGCATCTGTGCCCAGACCATTGTCCGTATAGGCGCTCACGTAGCCGTTTTCTGTCTCGGCAAAGCCTCCCACAGCGCAGCCAGTGGTGCTGTCGCTGGCCTCACCGGGAAAACTGACAATTTTGCCCTGCTCCTGAAGGGTGGCGAAGTTTTCCCGCTCTCCCAAGGCAAAGCGCTGGAGCAGCAGGGCTCTGGGGTAGCCGTCTCCTTGGTCAAGGGTGAGCAAGCCCCCGCTGCTGTCCACCAAAATGAACTGATTGAGAGAGCGGCTCACTGGCCCGGCCTCTGACGCGGCAATGCCCCCTGCGGCGCCCTGGGGCTCCACCCGAAGCAGCAGATTGCTCTGGTGCCGCAGCCCGTCCATGGAGGTATACCGCAGGCGGCTGGTGTTTATATACAGAACCCCCTTATGCTCTGTACACCGCAGGCTGCCGCTGGAAAAGGGGCTGGTGAGGACCACTCCATGGAGGCAGCTGGCCTGGCAGGTATCTTCCAGGCTCCAGTCTTTGCGGTAAATATCCACCTGGATTACAGTCAGGCTGTTGTCTTCCTCAGGATTTTCCTGGCCGGTGATAATGTAATTGTACTGCTCCCCTGAGTAAAAGCCGCCCCATATAGGCCGGCCCATGGGCAATTCCCAGGAGCCCAGCCAGCTGAGATTGCTGTCATACTCCTCCACAATCAGCGGGCTGCTGGCTCCGTCCGGGCTTTGGAAGCCATCGGCAGCGTATTCCACCCGGGTGAAGCCGCCCTTTTCATTCTCATATAAGTAGGAGCGGACTGTGCTGCTAAAAGGCCTGTACTCATGCTGGGCTTTGTTCTGGGCGGCAAAGGGGCCGGAGACATCCAGCTTGACCAGGGCGGAGCTGTCCTGGGCTTTGGCAGGGATGGCAGGCAGCAGCAGGCACAAGGCCAGCAGAAGGGCGAAGAATTGTTTCATGAATCGAAAACCTCCTTCATAGGTTGTAGGATGGGATGAAACACAAAAGAAGCGGCAGGCTGGCGCCCAGGCTCTTGCAAAGCCTTGGGGAACGCGCTATAATAGGGCAATCAGCCGTCCACGTGTTTCTGAATAGCCCGGAAGCTCTCCTCACTGATAACATGCTCAATGCGGCAGGCATCCTCAGCGGCCAGCTCAGGGGGCACACCCAGAGAGGTGAGCCAGCGTGTAAAAAGCAGGTGCCGCTCGTACACAGCCTCGGCAATTTTGCGGCCCTCCTCGGTTAGGGAGATAAAGCCCTCGTGGTTCACAGAAATATGGCCCCGCTCCCGCAGGTGCTTCATCGCCACGCTGACACTGGGTTTGCTGAACTCCATTTCAGCCGCAATATCAATTGAGCGGACCGAGCCATTGCGTTGGTGGAGAATGAGGATAGTCTCCAGATAATTTTCAGCAGATTCTTGAATTTTTTTCAAAGTGGATGGTCCTTTCTGAAATAGGGATTTATCTATATTATACATGATTTTTCATAAATATCAAGATGTTTTTAGCTGGGCAGAGCGGGCCGCCTGTCCGCTGTACATCTTATCATTCTTCCGAAGGAGCTTCCCATGGAAAACACCTACTTTGCCACATTTATCCCCGGCACAGAGGATATTGTCGCTGACATCCTCTCCGCCCGCCTTCCGGATTTTTCCCCATCCCTTCTGGCCTCTGGCGCTGTTGCCTTTACTACAACTGTCCCTTACAGTGAGCTGAACCTTTTCTGTTTCAACAACATCTTCCGCGTTCTCTATTCTGCCCCTGCCGCGCCCACCAAGGCCGGGCTGGAGGGCTTTCTGCGCGGCCTGCCCGCTGCCCCTGTGGACTGGCAGGCTGCCCGGGCCAGGGGAAAGGCCCGCACCTTCCGCCTGGTGGTTTCCTGCAAAAACCAGCTGGTGTCTGTCTCCCGGGGGGTGAGGGAGGCTGTGGAGAAAAAGCTGGCCGCGGAGAGCCGCCTGCGCCCGGACCGAAGCCTCCCGGACAGAGAGTTCTGGGCCCTGGCCCGGGATGACGGCCAGGCCTGGTTCCTGATGCGGCTTACCCGCCATAAGGCCTATGACAAGCTGCTCCATCCTGGGGAACTGCACCCAGAACTGGCCTATATGATGTGCTGGCTTAGCCAGCCCAACCCATTGGATGTATTTTTAGAGCCCTTCTGCGGCTATGGGGCCATTCCGGCCCAGCGAGCCAAGCGCTTCCCTTTCCGGATGCTGACAGCCTCCGATATTTCCCCAAAGGCAGTGGAGTTCACCCGCCAGAAGCTGGGGGAGCGCCCTGGTCTGGCCATCTTACAGGCAGATGCCCTCAATATGGGGATGGCCGGCGGTACGGTGAATGCCATTGTCACGGACCCGCCCTGGGGCATCTACGAGGATGTGGGCATGGAGCTGGCGGTGTTTTACCGGCGAATCCTGGCTGAGTTTGCCCGGCTGCTGTGTGACGGAGGACGGGCGGTTATCCTTACCGCGGCCAAAAGGGAGCTGGCCGGGGCCCTGGAAGAATTGCCCCAGCTGGTCCTTTCCTCCCGGTATGACATTCTGGTCTCAGGGAAAAAATGCGGGCTCTTTGTACTGAAAAAGGGCGGCTTACAAAACCGTAAGCAGGGTTAGAAGATTTGAAAGAATTCCCGTAAGATTTTTGCAAGAAATGTCTGGTATCCTATAGCTGTAAAGCAAGAGGGGAAGCGGCAGCCGCCAAACAGCTCAAGCCAGTCTCCAGAGTCCGGCTCCTTGCCCTTGATATATGCAATCAAAACCTATACGCAAAATTCTTGAAGGAGGCCAGCCATGAAAAGCAAAAAAAGAGGGACAGCCGCCCTGGTGGTCCGAAATGTGTTTTTGGCGGTATTCGCATTGTGTATCCTAGCGGGCGGGTGTGTGGCCCTGCGGGGATATTTCCTGTATACCTCGGCCTTAGAGCGGCTGCCCGCCGCCCAGGCCGCCCGGCAGATTCGGGAGGAGGAGGGCTTTACCCCCATCGAGGATTTGCCTCAGACCTATCTGGACGCGGTGGTCTCTGCAGAGGACCGGCGGTTTTACCAGCATGGCGGCTTGGATATCTTTGCCCTGGGACGGGCACTGTTTAATGACCTCCGCACCCTGTCCTTTGCGGAGGGCGGCAGCACCATCACCCAGCAGTTGGCCAAGAACCTGTATTTTACCCAGGAAAAAGAGCTCACCCGCAAGGCAGCGGAGGTCTTTATGGCCTGGAAGCTGGAGCACGACTTTACGAAGGATGAGATATTGGAGCTGTACGTGAACTGCATTTACTTTGGCAGCGGATGCTACTCGGTGGGGGACGCCAGCCGGACCTATTTTGACAAGGAGCCTGCCCAGATGAATGATTCTGAGTGCACCCTGCTGGCAGGCATCCCCAATGCGCCCTCAGTATATGATTTGAATGAAAACCCTGATTTGGCCCAACAGCGCCAGCGGCAGGTGGTGGAGCTGATGGTGGAGAACGGCCAGCTGACCAGGCACCGGGCAGACGCCATTTTGGACGGCTCAAACGAGGCGGGAGATATCCTGCTGCTGGCGGGCTGAGTGCCCTGCCTCAAACACAAACCAAACATAAAAGCGGCCCCTCGGCATAGCCGGGGCCGCTTTTCCTATGTCAGCTTATACTCGCTGCAATCCTCTAAAACCCTGAACCCAATCTTCCGGTATACCCGGTTGGAGACAGGGTTGCGCCTGTCCACGAACAGGGTGCAGTAGTCCTTGCCCCGGGCCAGCTGTTCCCGGCAGAGGGCCCCCACCGTGGCCTGGCAGTAACCATGCCCCCTGTGCTCTGGGGGCGTGTATACTCCGCTGATGGCAATGCCCCGCTCCGTCTCCCGGCTGGTGTGGGCCATAGAGGCCAGCTCCCCGCCCGGCAGCTCCAGCACCAGGGTCTCTCCCTTCTGTATCCGCTCCTGGTTGCGCTGGCGGGCCCCTTCCGAATCCGCTTTCTCGTGGAGGGCCTCTTGGTAAAAGGCATGTACCCACTGGCAGATGGCCTCCAAATCCTCCTCTTTCGCCGGGCGGACCGTGCCGGATACCGTTGGGGGCTCTATCAGCCCTGTCAGTATCATAATATCCATGGCGCTGCGCTGGGTGAATTCTCTGCCGTAAGCGCCCATAAAGGCCTGGCACAAATCCTCCCGGCCAGTCACCCCGGCGATGGGGAGCTTCTCCTCCCGGAGCCAGACTGCCAGTTCAGCCGCCGCCTGGGCGGAGAGGGGGGCCGTATCCGAGGGGGCGTTCAGGCACAAGTTCCAGGGCAGGGTGCTGCCGAACAGGAGGACAGGCCTGCCGTCCTGCTCATAGCGGCCGAACAGCAGGCTGGGGGAGCGGGGACTGCTTTGGTTGGCCAGGGCGTTGCCCAGGTTCAGCTGGCAGAGGGCTTCGTGCTCATCTAAAAATGTATGGTTGTCCCGGAGGAAGTCCCCGGGGGTGGGGTAGAGCTTTTGCATCATGGTTTCTCTCCTCCTTTTGATACAGCTATGGCCGCAGCAATCGCGCCCCGGCGCTCAGAAGGCTGTATACACACCTCCTATACAGAGGCTTTTCGGACAGTGCCCCTGCAGGCCGGAGGCTCTATCAGGCGCTCCAGCACCATTCTGTCCAAGGGCCCACATTGGAAACAGCTGCTGTCCTGGAGGCTGTCTTCGGGGGCCTTACACTGCGGACGCTTCATCCAAACAGCTTGCTGAAAACTATTTCGGCATTATATCATTTGGCTGGGGAAATGTCAAGATAAAATATTCTTTCAAAGAACATTGAAATATCTGTGAATAAATTGTAACAAAATGGTTGATTTTATTTGAATATGCGGTTATACTAGTAACGTGCCCCTGTGCCAGGGGCCGGACTATTTTTAGGAGGGCGAAAAATTTGGAAAAACTTCTTGCGCACTTCAAACTGAGGGAGCACGGCACCGATGTGAAAACCGAGGTCATCGCCGGTATCACCACCTTCCTCTCCATGGCCTACATATTGGCCGTGAACCCCAGTATGCTGGCTGCGGCTGGTATGGACCAGGGCGCTGTTTTCACCGCCACTGCCGTATCCGCTGTTATTGCCACTATCATTATGGGCGTGTTCGCCAACTACCCGGTGGCCCTGGCCTCCGGCATGGGCCTGAACGCCTATTTTGCCTATACCGTCTGCCCCATGCTGACGGAGATGGGCATTACAGAGCCCTGGCGGGTGGCCTTGACCGCCATCCTGATAGAGGGTGTTATCTTTATCGTCCTCTCTCTGTTCAAGTTCCGTGAGACACTGGTCAACTCTGTGCCGGCCAACCTGAAATATGGCATCTCCGCTGGCATTGGCCTGTTCATCTCCATTGTGGGCCTCAAGGGCGCGGGCGTTATCACCACAGACGCATTCGCCATTGTGGGTGAGGACGGCACAGCCACTGTCAGCTCCTCTACTTTGGTAGCCTTGGGCAACCTGGGCTCTGCTGAGGTGGTGCTGGCTTTTGTGGGCCTGATTCTCATTGGCATCATGTGGCATTTCAAGGTGAAGGGCGCGATTCTGTGGGGCATCTTGGGTACTTGGGTGCTGGGCATTATAGCCCAGCTCTGCGGCTGGTATCAGGGCCTCTCCCTGATTCCCGATTTCAGCGGCGGAATTCTGCCCCCCTCTCTGGCCTCCACTTTCTTTAAGTTTGATTTTGGCTTTATTGCAGGGCATTTTGTAAACTTCGCGGCCATTGTGTTCGCGTTCCTGTTTGTGGATTTGTTTGACACTGTGGGCACGCTGATTGGCGTGGCGGACCAGGGCGGCCTGCTCAACGAAAAGGGCGAACTGCCAAACGCTGGCCCTGCCCTGATGAGCGACGCCATCGGCACTGTGGCAGGCTCTGTGCTGGGCACCTCCACGGTTACAAGCTATGTTGAGTCCACCGCAGGTGTTGCCGAGGGCGGCCGCACTGGGCTTACCGCCATCTCCACTGCCATTATGTTCGTGCTGGCCCTGTTCCTGAGCCCTATTTTCCTGGCCATCCCCAGCTTTGCCACCACCCCGGCCCTGCTGTTCGTGGGCCTGCTGATGATGAAGTCTGTGCTGAAAATGAGCTTTGACGGGGACATCGCTGACGTGGTTGGGGGCTTCCTGGCCCTGGTGATGATGCCCTTCACCTACTCCATTGCCAACGGCATCATGTTCGGCATTGTGGCCTGGGTGATTTTGAAGGTCTGCACCGGCAAGGTGAAGGACGTGCATCCGGTAATGTGGGTGTCCTTTGCGCTGTTCGCCCTGCGGATTATTACGCTGATTGTGCCGGTATAAGGCGCGGCTGGAAAGTAAGAGAAGGAGGGCCTCTTGGCCCTCCTTTTTTGGATAAGAGGGGAGGGGGCCCCTGGCGGCTTGCGGCAGGGGCCTGCACCAAAAAGGCGGCAGACTAGCTGCCCTATTCCATCCCGAATCTGTGCAAGCCAGGACAGGATTTTTCCCCTGCCATCTGTTATACTTTCTTTCAGAACGCAAGGAGGCGGTTAACATGGCAGTCAGCGAGATCCAGCAGGCCATCCAGTACATGGAGGACCATCTTCTGGAGGACATTACCTACGTGGACGCGGCGCGCAGTGTCCGCATGTCAGGCTACAGCTTCCACAGGATGTTCAGTTTTGTGGTGGGCATGACGGCGAATGAGTACATCAGAAGCCGCAGGCTCAGCCTTGCCGGCCAGGCCCTGCAGGAAGGCGGCCTTTCTGTTATAGAGGCCGCTTACCAGTATGGGTATGAGTCACCGGAGAGCTTTTCCAAGGCTTTCTCCCGGTTCCACGGCTCCACGCCCCGGCAGGCCAAAATCAAAGGCACACCGTTGCGGGCCTTTGGCCCCCTTGCCGTAAAAATTACTATAGGAGGCGGCAGTATGATAGACTATCGGATGGAGCGCAGAGAGGCACAGAAATTCCTGGCAGTTAAGCGGGCCTTTTCCAATGAGACCATGCTGGACGAGAACGGGCGGAGCATCCCGGATTTTTGGGGCGAGTGCGGGGCCAATGGCCTGATTGACGGCCTAAAGGCCCTTCGCCCCCAGGGCAAGCGGGATTTGTTCGGCCTGTGCGGTCCGGTGCTGAGCAGTGAGAGCCATTTTTGGTATGGCATCGGCGTGAGGCTGGATGAGGAGACAGGCCCGGCTGAGGCAGAGGCGCTTTTGGACACGGGCTGTGCGCCCTGGCAGACGGGGCCTGCTGAGTATGCGGTGTTCCCCTGCGTTGGGCCGGATGGGGAGTGCGTGGGCCAGGTCTGGGAGCGCTTCTTCCAGGAGTTCTTGCCCCAGACCGGCTTGCTCCAGACAGACGGGACGGATTATGAGCTCTATTATGAGCAGGGGGGGAAGGGCCTGTTCTGCGAGCTGTGGGTACCGGTTGCCCGGGGTTGACCCACCAGCCGTCACCACAAGAGCACAATATAAAGCGCGGCAAAAAAGGCGGGAGCCCCTTGGGGGCAATCCCGCCTTTTGGTTGAATCACTCTGTTGGGCACTGGGGAGCAGGTGTATTCTTCCTCTGGAAAACCCACATCAGTGCAAAGGCTGCTCCCATCACGGCTAGAGAAGCCAATATGGTGATGACAGCGCTTCGGCTCAGCCCAGCCACCAGATATCCTGCAAAGCACACCCCGGCCACCAGAACCGCGTAAGGCAGCTGGGTGGAAACATGGCTCAGATGGCTGCACTGGGCCCCGGTAGAGGCCAGAATGGTGGTGTCCGAGATGGGGGAGCAGTGGTCCCCGAACACAGAGCCAGCCAATGTGGCGCCCAGGGTGGGCATCAGCACTTCCGCCCCGCCGGGAGCCCCAGCGCAGAGCATGGACACAATGGGCAGCAGAATGCCAAAGGTCCCCCAGGCAGTGCCCATAGAAAAGCTGAGGAATGCCGCCACCGCGAACACAATGGCAGGCAGCAGGCTCATGGGCAGGTTCACGCTGGTGACGAAATGGCTCACAAAGTTTCCGGTGCCAATCATCTCCCGGCACACGCCCCCCAGGGCCCAGGCCAGAATCAGAATGGTCAGGGCAGGTATCATGGTCTTAATGCCGTCAATAATGCCAGTGACAAACTGCTGCATGGTCATCAGCCTGCGGGGCAGGTACATGATGAGGGCTGCCAGCAGTCCGGCAGATGTGCCGAGAGTCAGTCCTGCCACAGGGTTCTCTCCAATGGCTGTGGCGAAGTCAACGCCCTCAAAAAAGCCGCCCACATAGGCCATGCCCAGAATCGCCGTGATAATCAGGGTGACAATGGGCAGGACTAAGTCCAGCACTGTGCCCTGGGCGGGGGCTGTATCTCCCTCAGACACAGGCGGCTGCTCCCTCTCCTCAGGGGGTTCGGGACTGGCCTCCGCAAGGCAGCGTTCTTCTGCCTTTTTCATGGGCCCAAAGTCAAAGTTTGTGGCGCTGAGGAACAGCACCATGGCAATAGTGAGAAGCGCGTAAAGATTGTAGGGGATGGTCTGCACAAAGGCGTTCAGGCCCCCGGCCTCCTCCACCTCGCTGGCCACAGCCACAGCCCAGCTGGAAATAGGGGCAATAATGCAGATAGGCGCGGCAGTGGCATCCAGCAGATAGGCCAGCTTCTCTCGGGAAATGCGGTGCTTGTCAGTAATAGGCCGCATGACTGTGCCCACTGTCAGGCAGTTGAAGCCATCGTCCAGGAAAATCAGCAGGCCCAGCAGGGCAGTGGTCAGCTGGGCGCTGCGCCGGGTCTTGATGCGCCGGACCGCCCAGCGGCCATAGGCCGCGGTTCCCCCGGAGCGGGACACAATGACCACCAGGGAGCCCAGCAGCACCAAGAAGATAATCATCATGCTGTTGCTGCCCATCTTCCCGGCCATCATGTCAAAGATGTATGTAACTGCCTCCAAAAGGCCCTGCCCGGTGGAGAAGCAGTACACGCACATGCCGGTAAAGATTCCCAAAAACAGCGAGGAGTAGACTTCCTTTGTCAGCAGCGCCAGGGTAATGGCCACCACTGGCGGCAGGATGGAGAGCCAGCCCGCGTCAATCATTTCTAAACCCATCTTCCTTCCTCCTTTTATCCTATATTCCCGTCTGTTATACGGGAAGACCCCCATACATACAACGGCGTATTTTAAGGAACCACTGATTAAATCACGCCTGGCGGCTTGGCACGCATCCCGCTTGCACTTTTTCCCTCATAGTGCACAGCTTTCGTTTGCCAATCGCCAGATTGGCTGCACTCAATCTTTGCACTCTGACGAAAAAATTCACTGCACGATATGCGCACCAGATTTAATCAGTACTTCCATAACATATCCTGCGGTGGAGTTTCATGGCCTTCCCTTGGAGGAAGCTCCAGGCGGAAAAGCCCGGCCCGGTTTCTTCTTGACAAAACCGGGCCAGGACAGTATGATGGAGCAGGCGGCTGTATCGGGAGCTTACGCGTCCCTGCCGCAGCATTTTTTATACTTTTTGCCGCTGCCGCAGGGGCAGGGCTCGTTCCGGCCGGTTTTTGGTCCCTTGACCACGGTTTTGGAGTTCCTCTGCTCCCGGTACAGCTCCTGGCGGCGCTCCAGAGACAGATGGTTCTCCCATTCAGTGAGGGAATAGAGCCAGTGGGCTTTGGCCTCCACCATGTTTTTATAAAGAAGCTCTGTGTCATAGCCCAGGCTGACCTCAGAGTCAGGCTCCAGGTTTTCCAGCTGGTTGGGATTTTTCAGGCTGTCATTGATGCCATCCAGAAAGCCTGTCATGGTAATCAAATCCACGCCGAACTTTTTGGCATAGGACTTGACTGTACTCTTCCGGGGCTTTGAGGTAAGAATCTGTCTGTAGAACTGGGTCTCCTGCCTGAAATACTCCTGCCAGAACTTGGCCCCTCTTTTCTCTTGCTGCTCTTGGGCGTAATTTCTCCAATCTTCCAACAACGGCACACTAACCACTCCTCAAATATAAACTTTATGTTCAGGGCTTGTTTGAAAATCCCGAAATACCGTGGTTTTCAAACAGACGCTAGAAAGTATTGGGAATATCTTACCATGTTTGGGGGGTGATGTCAACCGCCTCCAGGGGCTGAGTGACAGGTTCCCCAAGCATGGCAGAAAAAACCAAAGCCAACCCTATATTTCGCTGTTTTTCCCGCATACTGCTCTGATGAAAGGAGCTTCCTTTATGTATCCCATCCACCCCCCTGCCTATGCCCTGGAGGTTCTGTCCGGTCTGGAAGAGGCGGGTTTCTCCGCCTGGTTTGTGGGCGGCTGCGTCCGTGACTCCCTTCTGGGCCGAACGCCCGCTGACTGGGACATTGCCACCTCTGCCCGTCCAGAGCAGACTGCTGCCTGCTTCCCTCTGCTTCCTGCTGTCACTGCGGGAGAAAAGCATGGCACAGAGGGAATCGTCATCTGCGGCAGGGTGGTGGAGGCCACCACTTACCGGGTGGACGGGGATTACACTGGCCACCGCAGGCCAGAGCAGGTCACCTTCACCGCCCGGCTGGAAGAGGACTTGGCCCGGCGGGATTTCACCATAAACGCCATGGCCTGGCACCCGGAAAAGGGCCTGGTGGATTGCTTCGGAGGGTTGGAGGATTTGAGCCAAGGGCGCGTCCGCTGTGTGGGGGAGCCAATCCGGCGGTTTGAGGAGGACGCTCTGCGCATTCTGCGCTGCCTGCGGTTCGGGGCTGTGCTGGGCTTTTCTGTGGAGGAGGAGACTGGCAGAGCCGCGTTGGCCTGCAGGGAGCTTTTGGGGGATATCTCCGGCCAGCGGATTCGGGAGGAGCTGACCAAGCTGCTTGCGGGCCCAGGGGCCGTGCAGGTGATACGGGCATATGCGCCCATTTTTTTCTCTGCCCTGCCGGAGCTGGAAGCCCTCTCCCGCTGTGCCCAGGAATCCCCCTACCACTGCTATGACTGCTGGGAGCACACCCTCCACGCGGTTGACGCTGTTCCCCCGGAGCCAGTGCTCCGCTGGGCGGCCCTGCTCCACGACTGCGGGAAGCCTTTGGTGAAGAGCTTTGGCCCGGACGGCTGGGCTCATTTCTGGGGCCACGCCAGGGAGAGCGTCCGGCTGGCCAAAGGGCTGATGGAGCGGCTGCGGTTCTCCAACCAGGAGGCAGAGGCTGTGGCAGAACTGATAGAGTGCCATGGAGAGCCCCTGCCCCTGCCGGAAAAGCGGGTGAAGCGGCTGCTGGCCAGGCTTGGGGAGGAGGGCCTGTTCCGGCTTTTGGAGCTGATGCGGGGGGATGTGTCTGCCCAGGCCCCGGCCCTCAGGGAAAAGCGGCTGGCGCTGCTGAAGGAGGCGGAGGATTTGGCCAGGGATATTCTCCGCCGGGGGGACTGCCTGGGCCTTCCAGGGCTGGCGGTAAAGGGGAATGACCTAATCGGGCTGGGCTATGTGCCTGGAAAGCCCCTGGGCCAGGCCCTGAACACCCTGCTGGAGGAGGTGCTCAGCGGTGAACTGCAAAATGAAAGGCCCCCGCTTTTGGCGCGGGCCCGGAGAGCTGCTGAAAGGGTCGGACGGGAGCCTACAAATCAATATGTAGGCCCAAGACCAAAGCTGATGGACAGGGCCTGATTGACCCTGCTCATGGAGTTTTTGTCCAGCCGGCCCATCTTTTCCCGCAGGCGGTGCTTATCCAGGGTGCGGACCTGCTCCAGCAGGACCACAGAGTCCTTGATTAGGCCGCTTCCCTGGGCATCCACCTCAATATGGGTGGGAAGGTTGGTCTTATCCCGCTGGCTGGTAATGGCCGCCGCGATGACTGTGGGGCTGAATTTGTTGCCCACATCGTTTTGAATAATCAGGACCGGGCGCACGCCCCCCTGCTCAGAGCCCACCACAGGACTCAAATCGGCATAGTAAATGTCGCCTCTGTGCACGTTCACGATTTTTCACTCTCCCTTGCGATATTGCCCCTCCCTGAAACAGCAGGAAACCTCTTTAGATGCCTGCCTTTGTGAGGAGGAATGATTGTCTTGGTAGTAGTGTGAGCAGAAATTGGAAGTTTAATCATGGAAGAAGAAACTTCCCTCCAGGAAACGCGGCAGTGCTGCCGCGCTTTCTATACCATTCTACTCCCCAGGACAAGAGCGCGTGCGGATTACCGGCCAACAGGTCCCGCCATGGCCCGTGCTTCCATATTGACATTTTATCCGCGCCCGGGTATACTAATCTTATATAATCCGATACAGTTTCATCCCCTTGGAGGTAGACCATGCGAGCTTTCCAAATCGCCGGGCTCTCTTTTGGAGCCGGCGCGCCTAAAATATGTGTTCCCCTGACGGCCGGGGATTTGCCCGCCTTGGAACAGGAGCTGGCCGCGGCGGATTCCCTGCCCGCGGAACTGTGGGAGTGGCGGGCAGACGCTTTTGCCGGGGACTGGACGCTGGCCTTGGCCCTGCTGCGGGATAAAGCCAGCCGCCCGGTGCTCTGTACCCTGCGCACAAAGGAGCAGGGCGGCGGGCAGGCCCTGTCCCCCCAGGCGTACGAGGAACGCCTGACAGGTCTTCTTGGGGCGGAGGGTACTTTCCAGCTGATTGACATTGAGCTCGCCTGCGGAGAGGAGCGGAGCCAGCGGCTGGCGGGGCTGGCCAAAAGCCGGGGCCTGGGAGTGGTCATCTCCCACCATGATTTTGCCGCCACGCCGGATAAGGCTGTAATGAGGGCGCTTCTGCGGAAGATGAAGTCCCTGGGCGCGGATTTGCCCAAGCTGGCTGTAATGCCCACCTGCCCGGCGGATGTGCTGGCGCTTTTGGAGGTGACTATGGAGGCCGCGGAGGAGCTGGGCCCGGTTATCACCATGAGTATGGGAAGCCTGGGCAGGGTAAGCCGTGTCTGCGGAGAGCTGACAGGCTCCTGCCTGACCTTTGCGGCAGGGCTCCAGGCCTCTGCCCCTGGGCAGATTGGGGCCCAGGCCCTGCGGAATATGCTGGACAGCCTGGCGCCATGAGAGTTGGAGAGAGAGGGAGACGCCCATGAAAAACGATATTGATTCCATTTTGAACTCCATGTTCCGGGGCGGCAGGCTGAATATGAGAAGCCCTGCCTCTGAGGAAAAGACGCCCCCAGAGCTGGCTTTGCCCACTGGGCCGGAGATAAAAAAGCCCCAGGCAGGCCCTGGGGGAAGCGGCGGGACGCTCCCGCAGATTGACTTTTCCAATGCAAGCCTTGAAGAGGCCGGGGCAGCCCTGGACGCAGTGCAAAAGGCCCAGCTGGACATGGCAGAGTCCCTGCAGAAGCGGGTGGAGCGTATGACCCGGGAGGCCCGGGCTGACATGGAAGATTTGGAGCGCCATCTAAAAAATGACGGTATCTCCTCAGAGACAGCCAACAACGCCGGGAATGCCCAGGACATAGACGGGGCCTTTGAGGTGGCGCGGCAGGAGGTCCTGGCACAGGTGCTGGGCCAGGAGGAGTTCGTCAACGGGCTGATGCTGGCCTTTAAGCGGCCCTTTGTGGCCGGGACATCCAGTGATGTCCCCCTGTGCCGGGCAGCGCTGCTGGGCCGGGTTGGAAGCGGGCGGCGCAGCGCGGTCAAGGCGGCGGTGGCCTCTCTGGGGCGGCAGGGGGTGCTGAAATCCCCCAAGACGGCGGAGGTGGATTTGGGAGCCTACAGCGCACCAGGCTCGGAGAAGCTGTTTGTTCAGGACTTGTTTACGGCGCTGAAGTCTGGGGCCTCGGCGCTGGTGTTTACCAACTACCAGAGCTGTCACCCCTCTGTTTTGCCCATGGCGGCGGCGCTGTTCTCCACAGGCAGTGTGCCTCTGCCGGGCCGGTACGCGGAGCAGAAGGGCCTGCTGGTGGAGGTGGGCACTGCCCTGGCACCTGGGGCCCTGTCCAAGCTGTCGGCAGGGGGGCGGTACCTGTTTTTGCTGGGCGAGTCCCAGTCCCGGCTGCTGGGGGCCTTTGGAGGCACGTTCCTGGCCGGGCTGGAGGATGTGCTCTCCACCGGGGAGTTCACCCAGGAGAGTCTCATCCACATAGCTGACGGCGCTCTCAAGGATTTGTGCCTGCGGGCGGAAAAACAGCTGGGATTCCGGCTGAGCTTTGGCCGGCCGGCGGTGGAGCTGCTGGCCAAAGCCTATAATAAGGAGCAGGGCGCGGCAGCCATCGGCCAGGGGGCCCAGGCCCTGTACCGGGCCATGAGCGAGGAGAAGCTTCGCAAGTCCCTGCGCCCTCCCTTGACGGCAGAGCTCAAGGCCGAGGCAGGGGCCCTGGCAGTGGAGTACCGGACGGAAAACGTGTCCGGGAAAATCGTGCCCCAGTCCCCAGAGGGCCGGGCCAGCCAGGCCGAGCTGGAGGAGGTCAAGGCCGAGCTGGAGAAAATTGTGGGCCTGGGCAGCGTAAAAGACTATGTACTGTCTTTGGAGGATACCTTCAAAATGCAGCAGCTCCGGCGCCAGCGGGGCTTGAAAGCAGAGCCCCCCTCCATGCACATGATTTTCACCGGGAACCCGGGCACTGGCAAGACCACAGTGGCAAGGCTGGTGTCCCGGTACCTCAAGGCCATTGGAGCCCTGACCGGCGGGCAGCTGGTGGAGGTCACCCGGGCGGATTTGGTGGGCCAATATGTGGGCCATACCGCGCCCCTGACCCAGAAAGCCATCCAGTCAGCTTTGGGGGGCGTGCTGTTTATTGACGAGGCCTATTCCCTCTACCGGGGCCGGGATGACAGCTTCGGACTGGAGGCCATTGATGCCCTGGTAAAGGGCATGGAAGATTACCGGGACAGGCTGGTGGTGATTCTGGCAGGCTACTCCCGGGAGATGGAGGAGTTTTTAAGCGCCAACTCAGGCCTGCGCTCCCGGTTCCCCAACCTGATTGAGTTCCCGGACTACACGGCTGAGGAGCTGCTGGCCATTACAAAGAGCATTGTGGCAGGTATGGGCTACCGGCTGGATGAGGGCTGCGACGCGCCGCTGCTGGGGTATTATGAAGCCATGCAGCTGACTGGGGATTCCCGGGTGAACGGGAACGGGCGCATGGCGCGGAACAAGGTAGAGGCGGCAGTGATTGCCTGCTCCCGGCGGAATATGCGGGCAGCGGAGGAGTGTCAGGATTTGGAGCTGCTGACGGCGGAGGATTTCGGATTCAAGGAAGCATAGAAGGAGAGCAGGGTAATACCGCCTGACGGCACGGGGCAGGAGCCTCTGCCAAGCACAGCCGAAAGGCGGGATAAAAGTTTCGCCAGCCTTTTCAAAGGCTGCGGGGGTGCGGGGGCAG
>CAJTXF010000001.1:4548-81591 GCA_910580045.1 uncultured Eubacteriales bacterium | reverse complement strand
CCCCCCCCCCCCCCCCCCCCCCCCCCCCCCCCCCCCCCCGGTCTTGCCCTTGACCGTAAGGGCGGCGCTCACAAGGAAAACTGCGGGGCAGCACGTTCAGCGGCAAGCCCAAGTTGGTCAGTGGCACAAGGCAGCGCCGCCAGAGAAGCCGGCCGCGCGAATCTGCTGATTTGGAAAACGGCCTCCGTTTTCCAAATCGCAGAGAGCCGCAGACCGTCTGTAGGGGCGTGGCGGACCTAAGCGTTCCCGTTAGCTCCCTCTTTCTGATGCAGCGGCATCTTGTGGGACAGCTTAGGGCCATCACGTTTCGGAAAGTCAGTCCGCATCGCTCCGCCAGTTTGGAAACGTGGCCGTTTCCAAACTGAGCGGAATTGTGCTGTGTGAGTGGGTGGGCGTTGCTCTCCATTACGTAAAACGCCAGGCAGATTGGTTTCTGCCTGGCTGTTTTTATTTCATCTCTACCGATTGCACCCGCAGCTGTTTGTCCTCTACTGTGAACCGCACCTCCATGCCCCCAAAGGCCATCCCGTACACTCTCTCAGAATCGTTCTGATAGTGGGGCCGGGGGTCTGCCGATAAAACCGCCGTAAGCGCGGCCTGCTGCTCTTCCGGCACCCGGGCCAGCAGCTCCGCCGGGAACTCCACCTCCAGCTGCTCCCAGGATTTCTCGTCCGTAAAGCCGCCGGTGGCCTCAGGCTTACAGTCCGCGGAGGGCAGATAGGGCTTAATGTCAAAAATGGGGGTGCCGTCCACTAAATCCGCCCCTAAAATGTGGAGCACAGGCCCGTCTTGCCTGCTGAAATCCACAGCTTCCAAAGCCACGCAGGACAGCCCCAGAGGGTTGGGCCGGAAGGGGGAGCGGCTGGCAAACACCCCCACCCGTTTATTCCCTCCCAGTCGGGGCGGCCGTACGGTGGGGGACCACTTCCCGGCCGGAACCTGGGAGAACTGCCAAATCAGCCACAGGTGGGAGAAGCCCTCCAGGCCCCGCACCGCTTCGGGGGAGCGGTATTCGGGCAGGAAGAGGATTTGGGCCCGCAGGGCCTCAATCAGCCCGCTCTGCCTGGGCACCCCGAACTTTTCGGGGAAGGGGCTGTGAATATGGGCGATGGGTTTCAGCTCCATGTCAATCCTCCCCGGGGAACAACGCGCCTTCCGGAAAAGAGCCGGAATCCGTGTCCATGTATCGTTCATGGGAGAGGGCCAGCTTCCACTGGCCGTTCTGCCGGAACACCATATGCAGGGCTTCTTCCTCCACTTCCTCCTCAAGATAGGCGGTGCAGTAGGTGATCTCCTCGCCTATTCCGGCCATAAAGGAGGGCTGGGCCTCCCAGGCGGCAATCGGGCCGTCGGAGCCAACCTTCACCAGGTAGACAGGGGAATCCGTATCACAGCCGGGCGTGGCAGAGGCGGTCACCCGCAGGTAAGCTCCTGCCTGTTCAATTGCAACACCGCCGCCCTCCGTGGTCAGGTTTTCGCTATGGAACAGGCCTGTCCCCCAAGGTGGATTCTCCAAATCAACCTCCGGCGCGGGGAAGATAAAGGGGGCCTCCGCCAGCAGCGGCAGGTTCCGCTCCACGATTTCCACCACCGCGTATTGGGCCCTGGTCTCGGCCAGCTGGGTCAGGTCGTAGGGCATGGCCCGGGAGAACCGGGCGGTGGAGAAGCTCTCTGCCATCAGGCTGTGCAAAGCGTTGCCGAAGGAGTCCCGGAACATAAGCAGGGGGCCGTTCTGGGAGGCGCTGGCGGTCTCAATACGCAAATCATCCACGTCCCGGATGGGCCGGGCGTAGGCAAAGACCAAAGGCTCCTGGAACGCGAACTCATAATCCAGCCGGGAGGAGGCTGGGTAGAGCATGTCGTACAAATCCCCCCGATGGCTGGGCCCGTAGTGGCCGGGCTTGGCGAAAGCATCCTCCTCGGGCAGGCCCAGGGCTTCCAGCAGCACATCATGGCCCAGAGCCGCGCCCCGGTTGGTCCAGTGGGAGTCCAGGGTAAAATAAAGGGGTTCGCCGAAATTGCGCAGGGTATCCAGCTCTTCCTTCCGGGCCCGCAGGGCGGTGAACAGGTCGGCGTAGTTTACCCCCTCCTGGGCGAGGGCCTCCACGGCCGGGGCGGAATACTCCTGGGCAGCGGGAGCCAGGCCCGAGGGCAGGTGCTCTGGGTAAATGGAGGCCTTGTTGGGGGCAATGGCGAATACAAACGCCGCCCCCTGGCTCTGGGCGTAATCCTGGGCCAGCTTTAGGGAATGGGCAATGCAGTAGGCCTGCCGGGGGGAGAGGGTGTCCGCGCCGGTGAAATCGTCCAAAGTCTCGGCGTAGTAAAGCCAGTCCTCCTGACCCAGGGATACCAGGGATTGGGTGGAGGTGCGGAAAACCGAGGCCTTCAGGGCCGAGTCAGCGGTGATAAGCTCCCGGCGGAAGCCGAAGGAGCGGGAGAACCAGTCCGAGGCCTGGGAGAGGAATTCCGTGTTGAAGGAGCCGGTGGAGGTGGTGAGGGAAGGGGGCTGGACGGGAGTTTCATTGCCGGCAGCAGGAGAGGGGCCGAAGAGAAAGAGGCCGAGACCAGGAAGAAGGCAGGCCAGAATAAAGAGGGCGGAGAAAAGGAAGTGGAAGGGCTTTTTCATAGGGAGGGACCTCCTGGAGCAGAAGTGAAATCGCGGGTGGTGGAGCGGGGGCCTAACGGCGGAGCACAAAAGGTTGCGGAAACGACATGGAAGTTTTCGTCCACCTTTTTCAAAAGGTGGTGGGGGTTTGGGGACAAAGTCCCCAAGGTCTAGGCGCTGTTCCAAGAGCCAGTTCCCCAAGAGAAGTAAGACCAGAACACGGTATGGGGCGGCGCTCACCAAGAAATCTCCGGGGCATGGCGTCAGTCGGCGAACCCAAGCCCGTCAGTGGCACAGGCAAGCGCCGCCGGAGCAGACGAGCAGTAGATTCCGCCAAGCTGGGAAACGGAACGTTTCCCAGCCTGGCGGAGAGGGCGGACTGTACTACTGGGCGTTGGGCCCTAAGCGTTTCTGGAAACTGCCGCTATATGATGTCAGGGAGCGGAGAGGGTACAGGGTGTCAGAGAACGGGGGTACAAGGAGACCGGGAGGGGGTACAGGGACGTTTCGGGCCCTACGCTTCGGAAGACGGTCTGCGGCTCTCTGCGAGTTGGGAAATCTTTGATTTCCCAACTCAACAGATCCGCGCGGCTTGGCTTCTCTGGCGGCGCTGCCTGGTGCCACTGACGGACTTGGGAAGTGGGAGTTGGGTACTGCTTCTCTTTGAAATTTGGTAGCGCCGCCTAAAGGTCAAGGGCAAGGCCGTGGGGCTTTGCCCCACACCCTACCAGGGGGACTTTTTGGGAAAAGTCCCCCTGGACACTTCAAAAACTTTTCCTTTGGCCCGCAGGAAAGTGGTGCGATGCTAGAACCGGAAGTAGATGAACGGGTCAAACTCCGCTCCCGCCACGGTCAGCACGCACAATCCGAACAGCACCGCCGCCGCGCCATAGCTGGCTATCCGGGCCAGCACCTTGCCCTTTCCATCCCCAGCCGCCCAAGCCTTCACCCTGGGCAAAATGGGCATGGAGAGCACACAGCCCGCGCCGGCCGCGCACAGATTCAGCGGCGTGAGCAGGCTGCGCAGCAAGGAGCTGCCCTGCAAAGTAAAGTGAAACCCTGCGAACATATTCTGGAACATCAGCCCCGCCCCGGCCAGGGTATCGGCCCGGAACAGCACAAAGCCCAGCAGCACCGCCAGCAAGGTCACAGGCCGCCAGAGCATTTTGCGTACCTTCCCCGGCTGGGGGAGCAAATCCTCCAGGATGATAAAGAACCCGTGCCAGAGCCCCCACAGCACAAAGTTCCAGGAGGCCCCGTGCCAAAGGCCGGTGCAGAAGAACACCAGGCACTTGTTCAGCTCAGTGCGCAGCCTGCCCTTGCGGTTGCCGCCCAGGGGGATGTACAGATAGTCCCGGAACCAGCTGGACAGGGAGATATGCCACCGCCGCCAGAACTCCTTGATGGAGCCGCTGGCAAAGGGGTGGTCAAAGTTCTCCAGAAACTGGAAGCCAAACATTCTCCCCAGGCCAATGGCCATGTCGCTGTATCCGGAGAAGTCAAAGTAGATTTGCAGCATATAGCACAGGGCTCCCAGCCAGGCGGAGCGGATATCCAGCTGAGCGGCAGAGGCGGTGAACACCAAATCCGCTGCCCCGCCCGCAGTATTGGCTATCAACACCTTTTTCGAGAGCCCCAGAATGAACCGGCGGATGCCGTCCGCGGTCAGGGCCGGGGAGGTCTCCCGGCTGTCGATTTGCAGGCTCACGTCGTGGTATTTCACGATTGGCCCGGCAATCAGCTGGGGGAAAAAGGAGATGTATAAAGTCAGCTTCAGCAGGCTGCGGCTGACAAGGCTCTCGTCCCGGTAGCAGTCAATCACATAGGACAGGCCCTGGAAGGTAAAGAAGGAGATGCCCACGGGCAAGGCAATGCCCGGCAGGGGCAGAGCGATGCCGGGCAGGCGGTTCAGAGTGGAGACGGCGAAGTCCGCGTATTTGAACACACAGAGCAGGCCCAGGTTCCCTGCCACCGCCAGGCAGAGCACCAGCCGCCTGCCCCGGAAGCCAGGGCTCAGCAGCCGTCCGGCCAGGTAGTTTATCACCACAGAGGCCAGAAGCAAAAGTACGTAGATAGGCTCCCCAAAGGCATAGAACAGAATGCTCAGCAGGGCCAGCAGGGCGTTTTTGGCAGTGACAGAGGCCCGGCCATGGCCGGGAATCAGCCGGTAGAGCAGAAACGTAACCGGCAGGAAAGCAAAGAGGAACGCGGGGGAACTGAATACCATAGCTTATGCCACATCCTGGATGGTTTCCACACCGTTTTCCGAGTAGGTGTACACAGTAAAACCGCTGTAATACAGCACACCGTCCTGGCCGGGGCCAATACAGCTGGGCCCATACTCGCTGCTGTTTGGATAGCCGTAGGCTCCATACAGGGCGCTTACGTCGCTGCCAATCAGGTCATAGGGCACGTTGGGGGTGTCCCCGCCGCCGTTGTTATCAGGCTCGTTGTCCTCATCGTCGTCCCCAGAGGGCTGCACAAACACGTCTCCGCCCTCGTTGGGGTCATAGTCAGGCTCATCCTCCGTATCGCTGTACACTGGCTCCGGCGTGGGGGCCTCGGTGGGCTGAGGAGTGGGGGTGGCGGTGGGCTTCGGTGTGGCGGAGGGTTTGGGCGTGCCTGTGGGCTTCGGGGAGGCGGAGGGCTTAGGCGTGGCGGAAGCCGCCGGGCTGGGAGAGGGGGAGGGGGCCGCGCTGGATTCCTCCTCGCCGCCGCAGGCGGCGAGGTTGAGCACCAGCACAAGGCACAGGAGAGAACAAAGGGCGAGGATGAGCTTTTTCATGGGGAGTACCTTCTTTCGTGGGTTATTTCTTTATGACATTCTTTACGGAATACTTCCGGTTTGTTAGTTCGCTGTATTTCTTCATGTACAGGGAGGAGTTGGGGAAGCGGTACTGCTGCTGGGGGTCGCAGATCAGGGTCTGGCCGTTCTGCTGGATCTCCACCCACCCGTGGAGGACGAATCCATAGCCAATATTCACCTTGCCGGAGATACCTGTGGCCTGGTAACCGAACTTTCTGGCCAGCATAGTGCCCAGCCCCGCGTATCGGTAGCAGTTGCCCTTGCGGTTTTTCAGCATGTCCAGGGCCATGTCCGCTTCCCAGCCGGTCTGGCCATCCTGGCTGCCCAGGCCCAGGTAGCTGCCTGCCCGGTAGGGGAGGGTGGAGACGTAGTTGTGCAGCCGCCTGTAATTGTTAAAATTGGTGTCGCCCTCTTTGGCGTAGGTCTTCACCAGGGCGGTGAGCTGCCGGTCCAGCTCGGCGCTGCCAGTGGTATAGCGTCCGTTGTCCCCAAAGCGCAGGACCCCGTCTGTGTGGTTGCGCACATAATGGCCGGCATTATCCACCTGATACAGCTCACCCCCAATCAAATGGTACCCCGGTTCCCGGGAGGCAGTGGGATAGGTGAAGTCCGTCCAGCTGCCGTCCTCGCTGTGGATGTGAGGAACAGAGGCTTCCATAATCTGCTGATAGGCCCAGTGGCTGGGCTCCAAATCCAAAAATACCAGGATGCTGGTGTTGGCCTTCAGGGCGGCGGCGTCTGCTTTGCGGCCTGTGATATTGTTGAGCATGACCACAGCCTCAGCCCGGGTGATGGAGCGGTTAGGGGCAAACACCCCCGTGCTGACACCACTGACCCAGCCATTGGCCGCGGCTGTGTTGATGGCCGCGCTGCCCCACATGTCCGGGGTCACGTCCGTGAAGGCCTGGAGGGCTTCCTCGTCCACTGGGAAGAAGTGGGACAGGACAGTGATAAACTCCCGCCGGGTAATGGGATGGCCAGGGTTGAATCTGCCGTAATTGTCCCCTGCGAAAGCGCCCAGCTCTGCCAGGGTAAGGGCTTGGTTCTCGTACCAGGCGCCTGCGGGCACATCCGGGAAGGAGGCCTCCCCTGTGCGCTCGGGCTGATATTCCAGCAGGGCAAAAATCATCACAGCGGCCTGGGCCCGGGTCAGTTTCCCGTTGGGAAGGGCCCTGTCCTTGTCACCGGAGAGATAGATTTTATGATTCACCTTATCCAGTCCAGGCTTTTCCGAGGGCTCCGGCTCGGGAGAGGCGTCCGGCTCAGGGGAAGCATCCGGCTCGGGGGAGGCGTCCGGCTCAGGGGAGGCATCCGGCTCGGGGGAGGCGTCCGGCTCAGGAGAGGCGTCTGGCTCGGGAGAAGCATCCGGCTCAGGGGAAGTATCCGGCTCGGGAGAGACCTCGGGTCCTGGAGCAGGGGCAGTATCCAGGTCTGCGGCTGGGACAGCCATGTCCTGGTCAGGGGCGGAATCAAGAACCACACCTGGGTTACAATTTAGGTTACAAAATTCTGGGGGGGGGTAAACCTGTTAACCTGGCCTTCCATGCCGGGTATCGCGCCGGCATCCAAATCCTGAGCCCAGGCAGTGTGCATGGGCAGGATTAGCTCTGCCGCTGCAAGAGAGACAGCCAGCAGAGCCGCAGTGAGCATTTTTTTCATGGGGTTCACTTTCCTTCTACATTGGTTTTTGCGAGCATATACTTGGACGCATGATAGATATGCAGCATATTGGAAAAGTATATCATATTTTAGCGAAAGAATCAAGTAGAGTGTTCAAGGGGGAGTGTCCAAATCACAGAGATAATCATCTGTGTTCCCCCCCGTCCTGCGGGCGGGGGGAACACGAAAAACTCCTCGGAACGGCCACTCCTGCGCAGGGAACAGCGTGGAAAGCCCAGGCATTGCCCTTGCGGCCGGGCGGAGGATGTGCTATAATATCCACAGGATATTTCAGTAGAGCTGGAACTGCAAAGCAGTTCCAGAAATTGCGAACGCAATTTCCCAAGACGCAGAGCGGGTTGGAGCTCTGCTATAATGTCCGCAAGACATTTCAGCAGAGCAAATTTTGGATGGAGAAGGTGTTTTATATGGTTTACCAGTTTTCTGAGCGTGTGAAGAGTCTGAAACCTTCCGCGATTCGTGAGATTTTGAAGAATTCCTCTGCCCCGGGCATTATTCCCCTTTCCGCCGGGAACCCGGCCCCTGACGCGTTCCCCTATGACGATATCCGGGAGATTTCTAAGAGCCTGCTGGAGGATACCCCGGTGGAGGCTTTGCAGTACAGCGTGACCGAGGGCTATCCGCCCCTGCGGGAGCATCTGCGCAAGTACATGGGAGAGAAGCACCATGTGGGCACAGAGGCTGACCAGGTGCTTATCACCAGCGGGGCCCAGCAGGTAATGGATTTGCTGACCAAGACCCTGCTTAACGAGGGGGACACCGTGCTGTGCGAGGCCCCCAGCTTTATCGGCTCCCTGAACACCTTCCGCTCTTACCGGGCCAAGCTCCGGGGCATCCCCATGGAGCCGGACGGGGTCAGCATTGAGGGTCTGCGCCAGGCTTTGGAGGAGGAGAAGAACATCAAGTATTTCTATACCATCCCCAACTTTCAGAACCCCTCTGGCATTACCATGAGCCTTGAAAAGCGCAGGCAGGTCTATGAGCTCTGCCGGGATTACAATGTGCTGATTCTGGAGGACAACCCCTATGGCGATTTGCGCTTTTCCGGGGAGGATTTGCCCAGCATCAAGAGCTTTGATAAGGAGGGCGTGGTCATGTACGCTGGCTCCTTCTCCAAGGTTATCTCCCCTGGAATGCGGGTGGGCTATGCCATTGGGCCCCAAGAGGTGGTGCAGAAGATGGTGGTCTGCAAGCAGGGGGAGGATGTACACTCCAATATCTGGGCCCAGATTGTCTGCCACCGCATTATGAGCCAGCGGGACTATGAGGCCCACCTGGGGCGCCTGCGGGAAATCTACCGGAGAAAGTCCTCTGTGCTGAAGCAGGCCATGGAGGAGCACTTCAAGCCCCTTATCACCTGGAATGAGTTTGAGGGCGGGCTGTTCGCCTGGTGCACTTTGCCGGAGGGTGTGGACATGCTGGACTTTGTGAAGCGGGGCACAGAGCGCAAGGTCTGCGTGGTGCCGGGCACAGCCTTTTTGACTGACGAGAGCGAGGCCTGCCAGGCTTTCCGCATCAACTTCTCCACCCCCACGGACGAGCAGCTCCGGGAGGGTATCCGGATTCTGGGAGAGATTGTCCGGGAGATGGTTTGAGCCGGTGCTGTCCCGGGGGCTGGGGGATGTTCACTTCCCGCAAACTCCCTTGACAATCCCTGGCCCAGCCGCTATAATAGCCATAGAAACCTGTGAGAAAGCGTAAGTAAGGCCGTTTCCCTGTCCCCCAGAGAGCCGCGTGTTGGTGGAAGCGCGGCGGGCAGCTCCGGCACGAATGGGCTTTTGAGGGCAAACCGAACCCCGCCTTTTCCTGCGGCCAGTAGGCGAGACGGAGCGGTCCTCCGTTACCAAAGCCAGCGCGGAATGGCGCACTGAGTGGACGCGGAGAAAGCGTCAAGCCGGGTGGTACCGCAGGAGTAGGGAAGATGAAGGGAAGCGCTGCGTACTGGAGTTATCCAGCGCTTCCCAAAAGTTTTCAGCCCCTGTCCCAGCAGAACTCTGCCGGGGCGGGGGCTTTTTGTCCTTTCCCCAAACACAAGAATGGAAGGATGGATAGAATATGGAAAATCAGGAGAAAAAGCGGATTTTAAGCATGTATCAGTGCACGGGCACCTTCACCCTGGGCAACTACCTGGGCGCCCTGCGCAACCACATCAAGCTGCAGGAGGAGGGCTATCAGTGCGTGTACGCCCTGGCGGATTTGCACGCCCTCACTGTGCGGCAGGCGCCGGCCGAGCTGCGCAAGTACACCAAGGAGGCCTATGCCTGGCTGCTGGCCATGGGCCTTGATTTGGAGAAGACCGTGTTCTTCATCCAGAGCCAGGTGCCCCAGCACAGCCAGCTGGCCTGGCTGCTGAACTGCTATACCCAATTTGGAGAGCTCAGCCGGATGACCCAGTTTAAGGATAAGTCCGCAAAGCACGCGGACAACATCAACGCGGGGCTGTTTACCTACCCCTGCCTGATGGCGGCGGATATTTTGCTCTACCAGGCGGACTATGTGCCTGTGGGCGCGGACCAGAAGCAGCATGTGGAGATCGCCCGGGACATTGCCGAGCGCTTCAACGGCATCTATGGAGACACCTTCACTGTGCCGGAGCCCATGATTCCCAAGCACGGGGCCAGGGTGATGTCTTTGCAGAACCCCCTCTCCAAGATGAGCAAGTCCGATGAGAACCAGAACGGGAATATCTCTGTCCTGGATGACCCGGACACCATTATGCGCAAGTTCAAACGGGCCAAGACTGACAGCGGCAGTGAGGTGCGCTTTGGCGAGGGCAAGGAGGGCGTGAACAACCTGATGGGCATATACGCCGCCGTGACCGGCAAGAGCTATGAAGAAATTGAGCGGGAGTTTGAGGGCAAGGGGTACGGCGAGTTCAAGCCTGCGGTGGCTGAGGCGGTGATTGGGGAGCTGCGGCCCATCCAAGAGCGGTATCAGAAGATTGTGGCGGATAAGGCGTATTTGGAGGAGACCTACCGGAGCCAGGCGCCGAAAGCGCAGATGATTGCCCAGAGGACCCTGGCAAAGGTGATGAAGAAGATAGGGCTGGTGCAGTAGGATATAGGATACACCGGGCCTGACGGCTCGGGGCAGTACCCAGCGCCAAGCAGACGGCCAAAGGCGGAAAAGGGGGTACGGGGGCAGAGCCCCTGGGGCCCTGCCCCTGGACCCCGCCACCTTTGAAAAGGTGGACGAAACTTTCCGTCCGCGCACTTTACCCCGCTCTTACCATTACGTCCGCTGCCCGCGTCTTTTGCGGGCTCTATCACCCCCATACCATAAAGGAGGATATGCTTATGGAATCCCTACGCGAACTCTACCGCATTGGCCGGGGGCCCTCCAGCTCCCACACCATGGGCCCTGGCCGGGCCGCTGAAACCTTCCGGGCCGCTTACCCGGACGCCGATAGTTTTCAGGTGACCTTATACGGCTCCCTGGCAAAAACCGGCAAAGGCCATCTCACTGACGTGGCCGTGGAGGAGGCCCTTGCGCCCCTGCCTGCCCGTATCCTCTTTGACACTGTGGTTGAGGACCTTCCCCACCCAAACACGATGGAGCTGGAGGCCTTCCGGCTGGGGGAGCGCATCGGCTTCTGGCGGGTGTTCAGCGTGGGAGGCGGCAAAATCGAGATAGAGGGCAAAAAGGAAGCTGACCCGCCTCAAATTTACCCGCTTAGCCGTTTTTCTGAGCTCAAGGACTACTGCCGGGAGCGGGATATTTACCTGTGGCAGTATGTGGAGCGGTGTGAGGGGCCAGAGATATGGGACTATCTTTCTGAGGTGTGGGAGGTAATGAAGGAGGCCGTTTACCGGGGCATCCGCAGGGACGGGGAGCTGGCCGGGGGGCTGAGGGTCCAGCGCAAGGCCATGTACCTCAACCGCCAGCGCCACATGGACGAGAGCAAGGCTACCCGGGAGAACCGGAAGGTCTGCGCCTATGCCTTCGCGGTCAGCGAAGAGAACGCGGGGGGCGGCACCATTGTCACTGCCCCCACCTGCGGGGCCTGCGGGGTTCTGCCTGCTGTGATGCTCTACACCCAGGAGCAGCGGGGCTTCTCAGACCGGGAGATGCTGAAGGGCCTGGCCGTGGCGGGAATTATTGGCAACGTGATTAAGACCAACGCCTCCATCTCTGGGGCTGAGTGCGGCTGCCAGGCGGAGATTGGCAGTGCCTGCTCTATGGCGGCGGCTGGCCTGGCGGAGCTGTACCATATGGATTTGGACCAAATCGAGTACGCGGCAGAGGTGGCCATGGAGCACCACCTGGGCCTGACCTGTGACCCTATCGGCGGCCTGGTACAGATACCCTGCATTGAGCGCAACGCGGTGGCAGCCATGCGGGCCATCAACGCCCTGAGCCTGGCCAACTTCCTCACCTATACCCGGAAAATCAGCTTTGACGTAGTGGTGAAGACCATGTACGAAACGGGCCGGGATTTGTTCAGCAAGTACCGGGAGACCAGCGAGGGCGGGCTTGCCAAGACCTATCGGGAGTAACAAAACTGTGAAAACCCTGCGGGAGCTTGTCCGGCAGGGTTTGATATTTTTGCGGGGCGGTGATTCTTCTGCCAGCGGTTGTAAGGCGTCTGTATACAGCTGGAAAAATCTTGACAACCCTGGTGCCTATGCTATAATGTCCACAGGACATTTCAGTTGAGGAAATTGCGAATGCAATTTCCCAAGACGCAAAGCGGATTGGAGCTACGCTATAATAATAAAGTTAGAGTACTGCTGAGTGGTTTTGTCCTCAAAAATACAATTCACAAGGGACTATACAGGAAGGGCCTGAGGGGAAGCGCCCCTTCCGCCGGATTTTTCACAACGCCCAAACTGTCCCAACTATTACGCAAGAGGAAAACATATGGATTTGAACAAGGAGAAACAACTGCATTTTGAGTTGGTAAATGATAATAACCGGCAAGAGGTGAAAAGTTTATCCCTCTTTTCAGAGCAGGTTGGTTTTATAGAAACTGTGGACGAATGTCTGCAGGAGGCAAATGAAATAAAAGCATGGCGGCCTGTCGGTATCTATGACAGAGAGCAATTGGTTGGCTTTGCCATGTACGGCTATTTTCCTGAACCGGCTCCAGGGCAGCTGTGGCTTGACCGGCTGCTCATTGATAAAAAATACCAGGGCCAGGGATATGGAAGGCAGTCCGTGCTGGCCCTGCTCCATAGACTGTACGCAGAGTATGGCAGCGAAACCGGGACAGTATATTTGAGCGTGTATATGGACAATTCCCCTGCAATCCGGCTATATGAAAGCATCGGCTTCCGGTTCAACGGGAAGTATGACAGCAAAGGGGAACACATTATGGAGTATCATTTCACAGAGGGAAGGCCTTAAAACAGGCTTTCAGCCATCCAGCGGCAGCGGAGCCTATCACATACAGCACTTTGCTTTGCACAGAGACAGAACCTGCGCTGCCTCTTTCTATGTCCCTTTCGGGGCGCAGCAAAAACGCTATGGCAGACGGCGCCCCCATAACGAGAGGGCGCTCTTTATACAGCGTATCCCGGCAGGCTTTGCGAAGTTTGCCGGGTAAACGGAAAAATATCAAAAAAGGAATTACCTTTTGCCCTCCGGTCCCGTCTAATCAACAGGAAACCGGATTCTGGGAAGGAAAGCGGTGAGGAGCATAGACAGATGGGTGCGCAAGGCCCAGAATGGCGACAAGCAAGCCTTTGTGCGGCTGATGGAAGAGAATGAGCTGGCCATGTATCGCACAGCAAAGGCCATCCTCCACAACGAGACTGACGTGGAGGACGCGGTCCAGGAGGCGGTGTGCAGGGCTTTTTATAAAATACACACCATCCGGCAGCCAAAGTTTTTCAAGACCTGGCTCACCCGGGTAGTCATCAACTGCTGCTATGATTTACTGCGCCAGCAAAAGGGCCTGCTCCCGCTGGAGGTGCTGCCCGAAGAGGGAGAGAGCGAGGACCGGGACACCCCTTTGGATGTGCAGCGGGTTCTGGCAGAGCTTTCAGAGAACGACCGGCTCATTCTCACATTGTTCTATCTCAACGACCTGCCTGTGAAGGAGATTGCCAAAATGCTCTCCATCAGCGAGGGCGCTGCCAAGATGCGGCTCTCCCACGGCAGAAAGAAGTTTCGGGAAACCTATGAAACCCGGGAACAGGAGGCGGGCATATCATGGCGGCGATGAAGCATGGCAAAAGCCGGAAGCAGCGGCAGAGCCCTGTCTTTCCTGGGGCAGGCAGGGGAGACCGGGATTTGCGGGAGATGCTGGCCAAAGAATATGGCGTGGAGGCCCCCCCCAGGAGCTTTCACAAAAATTTTGAGAAAACCCTGTCGGAGCTGCCGGAGGATATGCCTGTGCGCAGAAGGCCGGTGTTTGCTGTTCTGCGGAGCGCGGCAACCGCAGTGGCTGTGCTGGCAGTCACCTTTGCGTCGCTGCTGGGGGTGAATACCACCTATCCCCAGCTCACTGAGGCCCTGCCCGGCTTGGGCCAGGTGTTCCAGGCCATGAACAGCGGCCAGCTGCGGGGCGATGGCCGGACCCCTGATTTGCCGGAGGCAACCCCTGAGCCGGAGAAGGTATTCCAGCCAGTGACAGTGGAGGGGGCAGAGTGGGGCATAGAGGATTTGCGGGTGGACGATGCCTGGTGTGACGGCGGCTCCCTCTGCCTGGAGCTGAGCCTGGGGCTTTCTGAGGAGTTCCAGGGCTATTGGGACACAGAGGCTATGGACGATTTTGACAGCCTGCCCTATCTGCAGGCAGGCTCCATGCTGGACTATTGGGATGAGGAAGGCAAGCAGGCTGTAAGTGAAGACTATTCCATCCAGGTATCCATGGGAGGGGAGTCCTATACAGGCATAGGAGAGCTCTCGGATTTCATTACAAACGGTGAGGGCCGGGTCCGGGCGGTCTGGCGGGTAGAGCTGGATGAGTATCTGCGCCGGGCCGCGGACAGCGCGGAAGAGATTGAGGTCAGCCTGAGCCTGCCAGCGTTTACTTTGGTGCTGTACGGCTCCCCGGCGGAGACCATAGGCGCGGGCTTCCAAACCAAGTTCACCGTGCCGGTGGACGCGTCTGAGAACCGGCGGTTCACCCAGCAGGCCTCGGACAACGGGGCCGCCCTGACGAAGGTGGACTATACCCCCGGCCAGGTGGAGATTGAGATGGAGCTGCCCTTTATAGGCTACTATGGGGATATGCTGATTTATCCTGGCGGGGAGGTGAATATCCCCAGTGAGTACGCCGACTACTACGGCTCTCCTCTGGGCATCTATCCCGCCCTGGAGGGATTGGGGGACCAGGATACAGGCTACACCCTGGCCCGCACGGAGGCTATGGAAGACACGGACCCGGGGTCTGACACCAGGAACCGGATGCGGTTTGTCTTCCGGCCCCAGGAGGGCGGCAGACGGGCCCAGGCCGCGCCTCTGCGGCTGACCGTGTACGAGCTCCCGGGCGGGGAGCAGCTGCCCTATGGCCGGGTGGTGGCCGAGCAAATCATTAACCTGGACACAGGGCGCGTCACCCTTGGAGAGAACTACCTGGCAGAGGGCCGGGAGAAGGTGGATACCGCCCGGGACTATCTCTATTCTCCCAGGGGTATGGACAGCTTTACCAACGGCTTTTTGTGCAGCTGGATTTCCATGGAGGCGGGAGCGCCCTCCCGGCTCAACCTGGTGACCCCCTATCCCAGCAAACCGCGAACGCTGCTCTTCAACGGCTGGTCTGAAGAAGGAGAGCTGGTGCAGAGCATTCCCGTTTTCCTGGATTTGGAGCAGCCGGACCAGTGGTATGGAGACCAGCAGGGCTGGAGCTGCCAGCAGAGCTTGCAGGTGCTGCCTGGCTCTGGGGAGCAGTACCTGCTGCTTCAGATAGAATTGTGGGAGACCCGGAATATGACAGACGAGGATTGGGATGGGGAAGCCGTTCCCCCCATCGCCCGGATGGAGCTGCTGGACGGCGACACTGGGGAAACACTGATTGACGACCTGTCCGCTGCCTATGAGAGCGCCCGGGCAAAGGCTTGGGGCGGACCTGTGGATGGAGTGGTCACGGAAACGCCTGGAAATATCGCCGGGGTGGAGACGGATGCCGGCTAGAGCCGGGATTCAGGAGGAATCAAAATCGAAAAAAGGGAAGTCCCCCATGGGCTGGGGGACTTCCCTTTTGCTTTCTCTGCTCCGGTTTGTGATGCTGTTATAAAAAAACTGCGCCAGCCGTCTAAATGGCACAGAAACGGCGGCGCAGGCGGAGCTAACTTTTATTTGTTTTAGAAGCGGTTTCCCTCTTGTTGTGTGTGGATGAATCTGTTATAATATTCTCAGGCCATAGGTTACTTGTCCTTGGGCTGGGAAATCAGCCACAGCCGGACCCCGTCGCCGTTGCTGGCGGCAGCCTCCTTGATGATAAGCTGAGAATCCCAGGGGCTCAGGCTCCGCTCCCGGCTGGCAGTGTCAGCCACCAGGAATTTCCCGTCAGGGGCAACGCCGTGGAGCACAATAAAGTGCCCGCTGTCCGTAAAGTGGCCGGGGGCCATCAAAGCCACCGCCAGGCCGCCTCCATCCAGATGCTCTGCCAGCGCCTTGGCGTCGCACTGCTTGCTGAGTACACAGTCCAGGCCAAAGGCCTTGGCCGTGCCCTCCACAATGGTGAGATAAGAGCCGCTGCCCGAGCACCAGTAGTCGTGCTCATAGGCCCAGACAGACATCTGGGCCGGGTCTATCTGCTGCTCTGTCATGCTGGAAACCACAATGGCCATGGCAGTGGGCCCGCAGCCATAGGGGCCGATGGGGTCACTGCCAAAGGGTTTGTCCTTCCAAGCCGGGTCGTTCTGATTATAATAGACACAGGGCAGGCCGCCGGTAAGAATAGTGCGGCCCTTTTCCTGGATAAATTCCGTGATGGCAGGGGCCTCCTCCAGGGGCTCCTCCACTGCTGGCTCGGGAAAATCCACTGGCTGCCAAGGCCGGGGCTGGACAACCGGGCGGGGGGTGAAGTACTCCCCAGCAGGCGTGAGAACCCGAAGGCTCAGATTGTCCCGTTGGTACTGGAAGCGCCAGAGGTCTATCTGGGCCCTGGCCGCGTCCGCAGCGGCAATTACAGGGCGGACAACTGGCTCCGTAATCTGCTGAAAGAGCACAGGGGAGAAGAAACGGCAGAAAGCCAGCTCCGTGCCGCCCACGCAGAGGACAGCCAGAAGAATGGAAAGCAGCAGGGAGCGGCTGGATTTTTTATGGCGGCTGGGGCGGATAGGCGGGTTTACTGCCCGGGCCGTATCTATAGAGCCCAGGCTGTGGGGGGGATATTTTGAACGTGCCTCCATGCGGGTTGACCTCCAAAAAGAAATACATATATATTATAGCAAATGCCAGCGGCTTTGTAAAGGCACAAATCAGAAGGGGATTGTCCAAACCATAGAGTTAAGGCAACACCGCACAAAGATTGTGCGCGAGTTGCGCAGTAGATTTTTTCGTTAGCTTGTACGAATCGAGCGCAGACAATCTCGCGATTGACAAGCAAGATTAGTGCAAGATGACGGAAAAAGATCAAGCAAATCGTGTGCAAAGGCCGCAGGCCGGTCTTTGTGCGGTGTTGCCTTAATTATCCGTGTTCCCCCGCCCTACGGGCGGGGGAACACAAAAAACTCCTCGGAACGGACACTCCCATCAGAAGAGATGGGGCGCGGCAGCCCCGCTGGGGCCTTTGGCTGCAGATGCTGTTAAAAACAACCCCGCCAGGGGATGGGAATAAGAAGGGAGATGCAGGGGCCTATGCCCACTATCCGACTGGAAAACGTTTCAAAAATATTTAAGGGGCCCAAGCGGGAGCCGCAAAAACGCTTTGAGACCCTCTCCCAGATAAACCTGCTGATTAACCAGGGGGAATTTATCTTCTTTGTGGGCAGCCGGGGCGCGGGGAGCAGCACCCTGCTGAACCTGATTTCCGGCGTGCTGCAGCCGGACACCGGGGCAGTGTACCTGGACGGGGTGAACATCGGAAAGCTGGGCCGCCGCCAGGAAAAGAAGCTGCGCTATATCTTTGGCCGGGTGCCCCAGGAGTCCCAGCTGGTGCGCAGCGCCACAGTGTTCGAGAACCTCTGCCCTCCAGGGCGCTTTGGCCGCATGAGCGCGGCCCTGTCAGACGGGCATCTTATCTCTAAAGCATTGGGCCTGGTGGGCCTGCCCGGCAGCGAAGAACGGTACCCTGCGGAGTTTACCTCTGCCGAGTGCCGGAAAATCGAGCTGGCAAAGGCCATTGTCTACAGTCCGCCTATTTTGATACTGGATAAAATTACAGATACAATGGACGACGACAGCATTTGGGATGTTATGCACCTGTTGGAGGAGATGAACCACCGGGGCACCACGGTGCTGATGTCCACCCACTCCAAGCAGTTTGTGAACATCATGCGCCGCCGGGTGGTTACTTTGGTTGACGGAAAAATTGTGGGAGACGTGCAGAAGGGCCGCTTTGGGGATATTGTGTAAGCGGATTTGTGCAGTTTATACAACAAAAGGGCAAAAATTTCCGAAGAATATTTAGGCGCGGTAAGAATTATCGTTTGACAATCCGCAAAATCAGCGCTATAATAGGTGCTGTGGGACAGCAAGGGAGACCCTGGGCGGTCTGCGCCGTTTTTGCTTCGCGGCGGGATGGCTCATGTTCTGTATGGCAGGTTTGCGGCCGCTTCTGTGGGACGATGCGGATAACGGCAAAAAACCTCTAACCCGCCGCGTCCGTGCAATATAGACCAAAAGAAAGAAGGAGGAGCATTTATGCTCAAGAACATGAAAATCAAGATGAGCCTCATCCTGGGATTCAGCGTCACCATTTTAGTCAGCATTGCGATTGTGGTGACCAGTCTGATAGTTATGAACGCCCAGACAACCAGTTATGAGAGAATCATCAACACAGACATCAAAGCCAGCTCCCTGGTACGTACCTGCCGTCTGAACGTGAACATGGCTGCCCGTGCCCTGCGGGATATCGCCCTGGATCCTGATTCTGACTATGTAAAGACCGCGACTGCCACAGTCAATGAGAAACTGGGCTCTCTGGAGGCGGATATTACCGAGCTGCGGAATCTTCATGCCCTGGAAGACGAAACAAACCTGAATAATTACATATCCGCCGTGCAGGTGTGGGGGACCGTTGTGCCGGACATTATGAACAACGCCACCGGCGGCAATCTGGAGGAGGCTATCCGCCAGCTGCAGGAGGAGTGCACCCCCGCGCTCTCTCAGGTGGACGAGGCTGCCGCTAAGCTCCAGGAGGAAATCACCTCTATACAGGATTCCATTCTGGAGAAGCAGGCCACAATGGTGACTGTGTCTATTATCTCCATTATTGCGGCCCTGGTGGTGTTCACCATTTTGGTCATGCTTCTTGAGCTGCGCATTATCCGCAACATCACCATTCCTGTTGAGGAAGCCCGCACCGCTTTGATTGGCTACAGCGAGGGCAAGCTGGATATCCCGGTGAACTTCGAGAGCAATTCTGAGCTGGGCGATATGTGCGCGGCCCTGCGCACCAGCCAGCGGGTGCTGAGCAATGTGATTGCTGACGTGAACCGACTTTTGAAGGCTATGTCTGACGGCGACTTTGACGTGCGCACCGAGGCCGAGGATGACTATGTGGGCGCGCTCAGCGCTGTGCTGACCTCTATCCGCGGCATCAACCGCAGCCTGAGCATCACTCTCAGCCAGATTCAGTCCTCTGCTGACCAGGTGGCCTCTGGCGCGGACCAGGTTTCCAACTCTGCCCAGACTCTGGCCCAGGGCGCGACCCAGCAGGCCAGCGCTGTGGAGGAGCTCTCTGCTACTATTACCGAGATTGCCCAGGGCGCGGAAGAGGGTGTCGGCCTGGCCCGGGATTCCAGCCAGCTGTCTAACGATGCCAGCGCTCAAATCACCGTGTGCAGTGATTTGATGCAGAGTACTGTGGGCGCCATGAACGATATTAAGGCTGCCGCCGAAGAGGTGGGCACCATTATTGATACAATTGCGAACATTGCTTTCCAGACCAACATCCTGGCCCTGAACGCTGCTGTTGAGGCTGCCCGCGCCGGTGTGGCCGGCAAAGGCTTCGCCGTGGTGGCTGAGGAGGTTCGTGTTCTGGCTTCCAAGTCTGACGAAGCCAGCCGCGCCACCAAGGAGCGGATTGAGCACGCTATCAACGCTGTGCAGAAGGGCAGCGCCTATGTGGCGGATGTGTCCGAGGCACTGGATAAGACTGTGGGCATGGTGAACGGCGCGGTTGCCAAAATGGGCGATGTGGCTGACGCCAGCGAGCATCAGGCTGAGTCCATTGAGCAGATTCGTGAGGGCATCAGCCAGATTTCCGCTGTTGTGCAGAGCAACTCCGCCACCAGCGAGGAGAGTGCTGCTGCCAGCGAGGAGCTGTCCTCTCAGGCTCAGATTATGAATCAGCTTATGGCCAAGTTTACACTGCGGGAGTACAGCGGTGCTGAGCCCATGGCTGCGCCCACCCATACCAGCACAGTAAGTTCCAGCGACAGCTTTAACGGCGCAGGCTACGACAAGTACTAAAGCGCTGAAGTGCAGCCTGGCGGCGCTGAAAGGTCCTGTGCATAGAGGGTCTGAAGCGGAAAGGGACCTTTGGGCAAGGGGTTCTGCTCTGCGGGCTCTGATATCGAAAACCATAGCCGGGCGGCCGCTTTTTCAGGCCGCCCGGTTTTGCGGTGGGAAGGGTGCTTGGCCCTTCTGCCGGACATAATATAATATAGAATCTTGGAAAGAGGTGAGCGTTTTGCCGGAGGTCTTAAAGGAACAGGACGCAGCCATGGTGTTCGCGCTGGACATTGGCACCAGGAGCATTATCGGGATGCTGGGCCGGGTGGAGAAGGGCCGTTTCCTGGTAGAGGCCATCGAGAAAGAGGAGCACGGCCGCCGGGCCATGTTGGACGGGCAGATTGTGGAAATTGAGCAGGTGGCTCAGGTGGCTGGCGAAGTCATCCGCCGCCTGCAGGAGAAGACCGGTGTGCGGCTCAGCCGGGTCTGCGTGGCGGCTGCCGGCCGGGCGCTGAAATCCCAGAGCGCTGGCTTCACCCTGCGGTTTGACGATTTGCGTAAGGCAGACGAGGATGTAATTGGCCAGCTGGAGGCTGGGGCTGTCTCTGAGGCGGAGAAGCTGCTGGCCGGGGAGAGCGTGGGGCAGGGCCGCTTCTACATGGTGGGCTATACAGCCCGGCAGTATGTGGTGGACGGCTACCCGATGACCAACTTGATGGACCACAGGGGGCAGGTGTTCGAGGTGGACGTGGTTGCAACCTTCCTGCCCAGCGGGGTGGTGGAGAGCCTGTACGCGGTCACCAGCCGCCTGGGCCTGGAGGTGTCCAGCCTGACCTTGGAGCCCATTGCCGCCCTGAACGCCGCCATTCCTGCTGACATCCGCCTGCTGAACCTGGTGCTGGTGGACATTGGCGCAGGAACCTCGGATATTGCTGTCTGCCGAGAAGGCAGCGTGGTGGGCTATACCATGGCAACTGTGGCTGGGGATGAGATTACAGAAATTCTCATGCGCAGCCTGCTGGTGGATTTCAAAACCGGCGAGCGGCTGAAAATGGGCCTGGGCTCAGTGGAGCCCCTGCAATACCCGGATATTTTGGGGATGAAGCACGAAATCAGCAGTGACAATTTGTATGAAATTCTGCTCCCTGCTGCCCAGCGGCTGGCCAAGGAGATTGCCCAAGAGATTTTGAGCCTGAACGGCGCGGTCCCTTCCGCGGTGTTTTTGGCTGGCGGCGGCAGCAAGCTGATGGGCCTGCCGCAGCTGGTGGCCAATGAGCTGGAAATGAGCGAGGCGCGGGTGGCTCTGGCTGGGAACCATTTTGCCACCAGCGCCAGCTCGGAGGAGTATGAGCTCAATGATCCGGAATATGCCACGCCTTTAGGTATCGGCGCGTCGGCGGCATTGGGGATGATTAACGACAGCTATATGGTCACGCTCAACGGCTTTCCCGCCAAGCTGTTCCGCAATGGGGCCCTCAGCCTGCGGGACGTGCTTCTGATGAACGGCTTCCACTATGGGGATATGATGGGCCGCACAGGCTCGAATCTTTCCTTCACCCTGAATGGCCAGAGGGAGTTCCTGCGGGGGATGCCGGGCGTAGAGTCTAAAATGAGCATCAATGGCCAAGAGGCGGAGTTTTCCACTTTGGTGCAGGCTGGGGACAGGATTGAATTTGTTCCCGCCAAACCGGGACGCTCAGCCAGCCAGACCCTTGCCCAGCTTTTGGGTGAGGACTTCCCGGGCCAGGTCATGGTTAACGGCCAGCCAGCCCCCCTGGACTATCAGATTCGCCAGGGAGACGAGGTGACCGCCGAGGGCGGGCCTGTCCCAGAGCGGAGAAGCAGGAACAGCGCTTCCCGGCCGGAAGCCCGGGAGCAAAGCAGGGATACGCTTCCTCCGCCGCCGAAACCCTTAGAGGTGAAGCTGGCAGAGCCGGTGCCTGCCCCCAAACCCGAGCCCGCGCGGGAGGAAGCGCCCAAGTCTCCGATTCAGGCTGAGCCTGTGCCGAAGGCGGATGAACCGCCAGCGGAGCCTGCTCCTGCAGAAAAACCAGAGGCTGTACCGGTAGAAGCCCCCCCGCGAAAGGAGCCCTCCCAGGAGGTTCCGCCTCAGCCGGAAGCAAAACAAGAAGCTCCTAAGTCTGCCCCCAAGCCCCTCCGGAGCCGGGAACCGGAGCAGCTGACCTTTGGCAGGGGCCTGACTGTGATGCTCAACGGCGAGCCCCTGCGGCTGGAGCCCAAGTCTGAGGGAGGCGAGTTCTACCTGATGGATTTGCTGGAATATTCCGGACTGGATTTCGAGCATCTGGATAAACCGGTGGATTTACTGGTAAATGGAGTGGAGGGCCGATTCAGCCAGGTGCTGCGGGCCAATGACCAGGTCACCATTCAATATAGAGACTGAAGGAACCACAAAAGGATGTGATACCCATGAAGCGGATAAAATGGAATCGTTTGGGGGCGGCGGGGCTTTTGGCTCTGAGCCTGACATTGGCAGGCTGCGGCGGGGGTGACCCGGGCTCCGGCGTCTCTGGCTCCTCCGGCACCCTTGCGGAGGGCTCCGACCCATTGGTGAACGGAGCCAGCTCCAGCTCCGCGCTGGACTCGCAAGAGGGAGAGCAGCTGCATATGATGACCACAGAGGAGACCATCGACTACTTTCGCTCCCTGGAGCCCAAGGCCCTGGGCCTGAAAGAGGAGAGCATGGAGGACTACCACGTCTATCAGGTGGAGAAGGCCATCCCGGTTGATAATCTGCCCTGCATGAAAATTACAGTTTACGCCCGCTCGGACGCGGGCACCAACGAGCCGGAGCAGACCTTTCTGGTTGCCAGAGACGGCACGGCGGTTTACCGGCTGGTAGACGGCCAGGTGGAAAAAATTGATTTGGGATAGGCTTCTCTCAAGAGGCGGGCAGGTATGTTTTTCGATACACCAGAATTTCGTGACTGCTGGCTGGAAAAAATGCACAGATTTGCTCAAACCCCAAAATTAGAAAAATATTTTGCCCCCGGATGCCATACACTGAATGATGTGGGGCCGTTGAAGATACGCTATTCAAAGACCGCAGAAATAGGACTATAGTAGATAGAATGAAGCTCGCTACAAGATAGGCGAAACGGTCGATTTTACAATTTATTCCTAACTCTAAATTATCCTGAGGACTTGCGAAGCCACTCGAAGTATGATATAATGGTGACAAATCAATAGAATTGGAAAAGTATCGAAAGGTATATTTCATGTGAAAGGGAGGCGCCGCTGTGGACGTGATTACAAATAACAGTCTGCGCATGATGGAGCGCTCAATAGAGTTTTTGTGGGTCAAGCAGAACGCTTTGCTGGATAATATTTCCAACGTGGAGACACCCAACTATAAAACAAAGCTGGTCACCTTTGAGGAGAGCTTTCAGCAGCAGCTGGAGGCCGCTGACTATGGAAAAAACAAGCTGACCAAGCAGACCATGCGGGACGCCATTGAGGGCGCTGGCTGGAATGTGGTGGAGACCGAGGAGATTACCCGCCGGGATGACAACGGCGTAAACCTGACCGAGCAGATGACGGAGCTGGTACGCAACTCCTATCAGATGCAGTATGTTTATCAGAGCATTAACAGTGATTTATCAGTTCTGCGCACTGCCATCGGCGGTTAAGCAGACTGAAAAGCTGCCCTGAAACAGGGCTCTTTTACAGGGAAACAATCAGCCGGGCGGGGTTCTCCCGGCATGGAAAGGATTGGACGCAAATGGCTTTTCTAGGCAATATCAATATTGTGGGCTCTGGGCTGACAGCCCAGCAGCTGCGGTTAGACATTATTTCGGAGAACATCACCAACCTGAATACTACCAGGACTGAAAACGGCGAGGGTCCCTACCGCAGGAAGATGGTGGTCTTTGAGGCAGAGGGCGGCCGGGACAGCTTCCGTATGGCCATGGCCCGGGCGGTCAACAATTCCAACCGGGGGACAGAGCGCAGCGCAGGCGTGCGCGTGGCGGAAATTATGGAGGACGAGAGTCCATTCCCCATTACCTATGACCCCACGCATCCGGACGCGAATGAGGATGGTTATTTGGAAATGCCCAACATCACGCTGGTAAAAGAAATTACGGACGCTATGGCTGCAAGCCAGGCCTATTCGGCAAATGTAACTGCTTTTAACACGCTGAAGAGCGTGATTTCCCGTGGACTGGATTTGGGGAGCAGGTAAGTTCTTGCTTGGAAAAAATTGAATTTTTTTAGAATATACGCAGCTATCTATTGCTATTAACGGAATAAGGCATTATAATAGAATGCGGCGCTGCATACGCGCGCATGAAAAGAAGGGAAGGTCTGGCTGCTATGATACAGTCTATTACACCGCTTTCCTCCCTCTTTGCCGGGGAGCTGGGGGCCGAAAAGGCCCAGGGCGAAGAAAATGTACAGAACGCTTTCGGCGGCATCTTTCAGTCTGCGGTTGACGCAGTAAAGGAGAGCGACGCGGAAAAAACCCAGATGCAATACCTGATGGCCACCGGCCAGCTGGATAATCCTGTAGCCCTGAGTATGGCCAGCACCAAGTATGAGCTCTCTGTCAGTCTGCTTGTGCAGCTGCGCAACCGGGCTGTTGAGGCATACAATGAACTCATGCGCATCAGCCTGTAAGCTGGGCTGAAAATTCTCGCAGCAGGTCTGAGGAGGTCGCATAAGTGGAAGAGAAGGCAAAGGATATCTGGTCGCAGGTCAAAGGAACTGTGGGCGGGCTGAGCAAGACCGTGAAGGCCATTATTGTGGCTGCTATCGTGGTCGGGCTGGCCGTTTTGGCGGTTTTTCTGGCCAATAACTCTAAAACAGAATATGAGGCGCTGTTCACTGGGCTGAGCAGCAATGACATGGCTGCTGTGGCCAAGTATCTCCAGGACGAGGGCGTCACAGACATCCGCTTCCAGGGGGAGGACACCATTATGGTGCCAGCCGGCCAGGAGGCCCAGCTGAAGGCCAAGCTCATTGCCGCGGGATATCCCCAGTCCAGCCCGGACTATGGCACGTATCTGACAAATATCAGCGCTCTGTCAACCGAGTCGGACCGCTCGCAGATGGCGCTGTTTGAGCTGATGGACAGAATGGCTGCCACTATCCGCTGCTATGAGGGTGTGTCTGACGCGGTGGTCAATATTGTCCCGGGCGAGGACAGGCGCTATGTGCTCAGCCAGGACAATACCATCCAGGCTTCTGCCTCTGTGGTGGTCACCATGAAGGACGGGGAAAAGATGGACGAGGCCCTGGCAGAGTCTATCCGGGCCACAGTGAGCCACTCTGTCAAGGGGCTTGTTATTGACGAGGTGGACATCCGGGACAGCGAGGGCAACAGCTATGACGGCTCTGAGGCTGACAGCGGTGACGTGAAGACCCTGGCTGAGACCAAGCTGGCCCTGGAGGCCCAGTGGGACAAGAAGCTGCAGGCAAAGGTCATGGATGTGCTGGTGCCTTTGTATGGTGAGGGCAATGTCACCTGCGCGGTGAATACCACTGTGGAAATGAGCAGCTCCCAGTCCGAGTCCACTATCTATTCCCAGCCTGATTGGGCTGGAGCTGACACTGAGGGCGAGGGCATTGTAGGCAAGCATATCTGGTCCGGCCGGGTGGTCGGCGGCGAGGACGGCGTTGGCGGCGTGGTGGGTACAGACCCCAACGCTGACTTGAACACATACGTGGAGGACTTCACACCCACTGGCGACGAGCAGGAGCTGGAGGTCAGCGGAGAGAAGCAATTTGAGAATAATAAAACTGTCACCCAGCAGCAGACCATCGGCGGGTATATCTCTGATGTAACTGTGTCGGTGAGTATTAACAGCCGGGTGCCCAACACAGCGAACCAGGATGATTTGATGCGTCACGTGGCCCGGGCTGCGGGTATCAGCCAGGCCAATCAGGCGGATAAGATTTCTATCATCAGTCATGAGTTTTACCGGCCTGAGACAGAGCAGGACAATGTTCCTGCGGACACCCAGCCGATTATTGGCCTGTTTGGCGATATTCCCCTGTGGGTTTATCTGGCACTTTTGGCGGGACTGTTCCTCTTTATGGTGCTGTTTGTGGTGTTTGTGCTTCTGGGCCGCAGCCGCAGCCGGCGCAGAATGCAGTCTCTGGATCCAGTGCTTGTCACTGGCCCGGAGATGGGCGATGGGTTGCCAATAGAGCTGCCTGCAGAGGAACCTGCTCTGGATGGCGCCGATATTATGGATGTACATACAGAAAAAAGTATGGAGCTGCGCAAAAGTGTGCGCGAGCTGGCTGAGAGCAATCCCGAAATCGCCGCTCAGGCGATTAAGACTCTGCTGAGGGGAGATGAAGGGGCCAATGGCGGATAAGGCGGTAAAAGCCGAAAAGAAAAAAGGCAAAAAAGGCGAGCCCGCACCAGAGCCAGCCGTAGAGGAAACCCCCTCTTCGGAGGAATCCGCTCTGGCTATGCAGCGTACCTTGCTGGAGTCTATGAGCGGCGCTCAAAAGGCGGCAGCGGTTATCGTCTCCCTTGGCGTGGATAAGGCCTCCCAGCTGTACCAGTACATGGAGCCCGAAGATGTTGAAATGATTACCATCGAGGTGGCAAAGCTGGGGTATTTGAACGCCGATGTGACCGAGGCGGTGCTCAACGAGTACTATCAGATGTGCATGACCAATAAGGCTGTTACAGAGGGTGGGCTGGAATACGCCCGCACTGTGCTGGAGAAAGCCTTTGGCGCACAGACAGCAACCAACCTGTTGGATAAAGTGACCAAGTCCTTGAAGAACCGGGAGTTTGCCTTTATGAACAAGGCCGGAGAAAAGGATTTGTTCACAGCCCTGCAGAACGAGCGCCCCCAGACCATTGCGCTGGTGCTCTCTTACATAGAGCCTGATAAGGCCGCCGCGGTGATTGCCCAGCTGGAGCCGGAGCGGCAGATTAAAGTAGTAGAGCGCATTGCCAATATGGACAGCGCTTCCCCTGCTGCGGTGAAGATTATTGAGACAGAAATGTCCAACAAGTTTGCCAATATCTTCAGCAGCAGCAATATCCAGGTGGGCGGCATAGACTTTGTGGCAGACGTGATGAACAACGTGGACCGGGTCAGCGAAAAGAGCATATTCGACGGCCTGTCCATGTACGACGCTGTTCTGGCCGAGGAAATCCGCAAGCGCATGTTCGTGTTCGAGGATATCCTTACCATGGACGACCGCTCTGTGCAGCGTTTTGTCCGGGACTGCGACACCCACGATTTGGTGCTGGCCCTCAAACCCGCCAGCGCGGATTTGGCCAACAAGCTGTTCAAGAATATGTCTACCCGTATGGCGGAGTCTATCCGGGACGATTTGGAAATTACCACCAATGTGCGCATGAAGGACGTGGACGACGCGCAGCAGCGTATCGTGGCCCTTATCCGCGACTTGGAGGCCAAGAACGAAATCATCATCCTCAAGGGCGGCAAGGACGATATTATTGCCTGATAGCCCCCGAAGTTCACATAGTTTATACATTATTTATAGAAAGCACGGGCGTACCCATCGCCCGAATCAAGAAAACTCACAACAAATCTGGTTCATCTTTTGTGACAGGATAGGGAAAGGAGGTTCTCAGTATGCCGGGCATTTTTAAGCGCTTCGTCAATGTGGCGGCGGATAAATATGTCTTTCCGGCTGCGGAGGACCTTACTGTTTCCTCGCCTGAGCCGGAAGCAGCGGCACTGCCTGTTTTTGACGGGGAGGAGGAATTGGAGGAGGCGGATGCCTCCCGTCCCACCCCAGAGCCTGAGCCGGAAAAGGAGCCCTCAGCGGTTGACTTTGCCCAGATTCAGGCAGAGGCCATTTTGGCTGACGCCCGGCGAGAGGCCCAGAGTATCCTGGAGAAGGCTGTGGAGGAGGCCCAGGCGGAGCTGGAGCAGCTGCGCAAGATAGCAAATGAAGATGGGTATAATATGGGCTTTTCCCAAGGTTTGGCCGAAGGCCGCCGCCAGGCTCAGACAGAGCTGGAGGAGAAGGCCGCTGCCCAAGAGCAGGAGATACAGACCTTTTTGAAAGAGGCTGTGCGGGCCAGAGATGAGATATTGGACGAAAGCAAGGAGGGCCTGAAGGAGCTGGCTTTGGCCATTGCCGAGAAGGTTATTCGAATCAGTTTGAAGAGCAGCGGAGGCGTGCTGGTACGGATGATTGAGTCCGCCACAGCCAAGCGCCGCCGGTGTGAGTGGGTGCAGGTTTATATTGCAGACTGTGATGCCAGGGCCGCGGCAGAGACCATTCCCGAGCTGACCCAGGCGCTGTCAAGGCTGTCAGAGCGGGTGAGGATTATTCCCATGGCGGACGATGAGTCCGGCACCTGCATTATTGAGATGCCGGATGAGATTATTGACGCCAGTGTCTCCACCCAGCTGGATAACCTGAGGGACATTGTCTCCAATGCGGATGTGAGCGCAAACAGCTGGCCGCTTCTGAGAGGGCAGGCTCATGTTTGAGGAAATTATCCGTCAGGTCCGGCAGGCAGAGACCATCGGCCATACCGGCAAAATTGAGAATATCGTGGGCATGTCCATTGAGGCCAGCGGCGGCCGGGCTGCCGTAGGCGATATATGCCGTATATATAGCGGAGAGTCCGGCGGGCAGATACCAGCCGAAGTGGTTGGCTTCAAAAACGACCGGATGCTCCTGATGCCATACGCGGAGATGACGGGGATTTCCTCCGGCAACTTCGTGCGCAACACTGGCCACCAGCTCCGGCTGCGGGTGGGCCCCTTTCTCAAGGGCCGCATCATCAACGCGCTGGGCCAGCCTATTGACGATAAGGGCCCCTTTGAGGGGGGCGATACATATTATTTGGGCAGCAGCTACATCAACCCCTTAACCCGCCCGCCTATCCGGGAGCGGATGGAGTTTGGCGTGAAAGCTATCGACAGCCTCCTGACCATTGGCAAGGGCCAGCGTATGGGAATCTTCGCGGGTTCCGGCGTGGGCAAGAGCACCCTGATGGGCATGATTGCGAAGTATGTGAAAGCTGACATCAACGTGATTGCCCTGGTGGGCGAGCGAGGCCGAGAGGTCTTGGAGTTTGTGGAGAAGGATTTAGGGCCAGAGGGTATGGCCCGCTCTGTGCTGGTGGTGGCAACTTCTGACCAGCCTGCCATGCTCCGCAAAAAGTGCCCCACTGTGGCCACAGGCATTGCCGAGTACTTTCGGGACCAAGGCCTGGATGTGCTGTTGATGATGGACTCCCTCACCCGTTTCGCTATGGCCCAGCGGGAGGTGGGACTTGCCATCGGCGAACCGCCGGTGTCCCGGGGCTATACGCCCTCCATTTACGCGGAGCTGCCAAAGCTCCTGGAGCGCAGCGGCAACTTTAAGAAGGGCTCCATCACCGGGATTTACACAGTTTTGGTAGAGGGAGACGATACCAACGAGCCTATCGCGGACACGGTCCGAGGGATTTTGGATGGCCATATTGTGCTCAGCCGTGGCCTGGCTGCGGCCAACCACTACCCGGCCATTGATATTGGAGCCAGCATCTCCCGTCTGATGGTGGAGCTGGTGGACGACAGGCACAAGCAGATGGCCTCCCGGCTGCGGGACATTATGAGCACATATAACCAAAACGCGGACTTGGTGTCTATCGGCGCGTATAAGTCAGGAAGCAACCCCAAGCTGGATTTCGCACTGACAAAGATTGACAAGATAAACGAGTTTTTGAAGCAGGGCACCCAAGAGGTCTTTACCTACGAGCAGTGCCTGGAGCAGATGAACCGCATCCTCTCCGGCAGGTAGGGGAAGGCACGAGGAAACATTTTTGATATTTGCCATACCCTGTAGTATTGGAAAGAAAACCCACGAAATGTGATGGAATAGAAAGCGTAAGGGAGGCGGTGCCAATGAAAAAATTTCGTTTCCAGCTGGATACTGTGCTCAGGTATAAAAACCAGATGCTGGACATCCGGCTGGCGGAACATGGAACGGCTCTGGCGGCAGTGCGCAGGCAGGAGACCGTGCTGGAGCAGGCCATCCAGAACCGGGTGGACTGTGAGGAGGAGTACCGGCAGAAAAAGGCTGAGGGCCTGACCATTGCGGATTCCATGAAGTATGAGACCGGCATTGAGGTTTTGGAGCGCCGGGTGCAGCGGGAAACCGGACTGCTCAAGGAGCTGCGCAAGGCAGAGGAGGAAAAGCGCCGCCTGCTGGTAGAGGCCAAGCAGGAGACACAGTCTCTGGAAAAGCTGAAAGACATCAAACGCGGGGAATACGATGCTGCTGTGGCCAAGGCCGAGGAGAAAGAGATTGATGATTTGGTTATGTCCCGCCGTTCCGCCGCTGTGCGGAACGGGGAATTGTAAGGGAATCCCTGTTTGAGATAAGCTGTGGAGCCAAGCGGGTTCCCTTGGGAGTGAGAACAGATGAAGCAGTTCGCGGATTTACATATTCACACCAATCTGTCTGACGGAAGTGATTCTGTCAGCGAGGTGCTGCGTCTTGCCCAGGACAATAATGTCAGTTTTATATCCGTGACGGACCATAACAGTTTGGCTGCCTATGAGACCTTGTGGGACGAGGCTGGCCAGCCGGGCCTGAACATTATCACCGGCGTGGAGCTGGACGTGATTTATGTGGGAAAGCAGTACCATTTGCTGGCATATGGTGTTGACACCCAGAATACCCAGCTGCTGCATGTGTGTGCCCACAATACGCAGGTGCAGGAGGAGAACAATCTTGCCCTGCTGAGATGTATTGAGAAGGATGAGCCGGGCGTTTCGGAAAGTGATTACCGCAAGTATGAGATACCCCAGGGCAGGGGAGGATGGAAGCTGTTAAACTACCTGCTTGACACAGGTGTCACCAGCACACTGCTGGAGGGGACGAAATATTATAAACAGTATGATTTTGACTCGAACCGCATAGAGTTTGTAAGTTTAGAGGAAGCGCTCCAGGTTGTAAAAGGAGCGTCAGGGATTTCTGTGCTCGCCCACCCAGGGGAGCAGATTCCCTATGAGGCCTATGGGGCCAGCCAGGATACCTTTTGGTCAAGTTTGGACGATGTTCTGCAAACGGGGATTGAGGGCATAGAGTGCATTCATCCCCTTCATGGGTTCGGCCTGCAAAGGGAGCTGATATCCCTGTGCCAGGCCAGGGGCCTGTTTATCACCGGCGGCACGGACTACCATGGGAGCTTTTTCAGCAAACAGAAGCAGACCATTGGCGGCCAGCTTATTGCCGCGGATGTTGTAAAAAGACTGATTCAAGCCAAGAAAGAGAACAAGGCCGGACATCCGGCAGCATATACAGCATAATATTTGGAAAGGAGGTGGAAACCATGAATATCAATCTGATGGCCCAGGCACTGGCAGTGGAAATCACCCAGTCTGTGCAGACCACTTTGCCCGGAGATTCCGGCGCCCAGGGGACGGAGTTTGAGGATATGCTTGTTAAGCAGAGCCAAGCCGCCAAGCCCCAGCGCAAGGAGGAGACCGCCCAGGACAAGACCAACAAAAAGCAGACAGAGAAAGACACCCAGGAGGCCGGCACCAAAGAGCAGGAGACCACAGAGGGCCAGGAAGTGGCGGCCGCTCTTGTGACCTCCCAGCCTGTGGTGCCTCTTGATCTTGAGCTTGCCGGGGGTGAGAAAATGACCGTCTCCGGCCTGGAAGGCCCTGTTCTGGATTCTGAACTGGCTGGTATAATCACTTGGGTGGACGGCACGCCTCTCACAGAGGAGCGGGTCCTGCCTCAGGCGGTCCAAGAAATCCTGCCCCAGACAGGGGAAGACGTTCAGAACCTGCCTGTGCAGGAGGAGATGCCCACTCAGCAGCCAACAGGCCAGACTGAGAGCCAAACTGTGGTTTTGGAGGCCGCGCCCGAGCTGCCCCAGAGCCAGGCGGAGTTCCAGGTGCAGGAGCGGGACACTGTTCCCGGCCAGGAGCTGCCTGTCCAGGCTGAGGGCGGCAAGCCCGAGGAGGACGGGGAGATTCAGGAGGTACATGCAGAAGCGCAGCCCCTGTTCCGGCAGAACGTGGCCACTCCCACCAAGGTGGGCGAGGTCTACGAGGCCCGGGAGCCTCAGAACATCCATGTGGTGAACCAGCTGAATACCCAGATTATCCAGGCAATCCAGCAGGGACAGTCCACGGTGCAGGTGCAGCTGAGCCCGGCCAATCTGGGCAAGGTGCTGGTGGAAATCACCCGCAGCGGAGACGGTACAATCAGTATCGTGATGAGCGCCGCCACGGAGAAGACCGCCGCCCTGCTGCAGCAGCACAGCGCGGGCCTGCAGGAGGTACTGATGAACGCCACCCAGGAACGGGTGGAGGTGCAGGTCCAGCAGCCCCAGGAACAGCAGAATGCCAATATGTTCCTGAACCCGGACGGCCACAACCAGCAGCGCGACCCCCAGAAGCAGAAGGAGCAGGAGCAGAAGCAGCAGAACAACCCGGCTGACTTCCTGCAGCAGCTGCGGCTGGGCTTGGTGGAGCTGGACGGCGTGGGCAAGTGACAGCATTTGAGGGTGAAGTGAGAAAAATTTCGATGAAAGGTGGTAAGATGCTATGCCATTACCAGGAATGAGCGATTTGGCCAACCGCGTGGGCAATACCGGCGTGGTGGACAGAAAGGCCCAGAACAGCACCAACAAGGATGCGGGCAAGTCCCTGGACATGGATGACTTTCTGCTCTTGATGGTGGCCATGTTCCAGAACCAGGACATTGACAACGCGGCCTCTACCAGCGACATGATGAACCAGATGGTGCAGATGTCTGTGGTGCAGGCAGTGACCAACATGAACACCATGGTGGAGGACTCCACTGTGCTGACCTACGCGGCCTCTTTGGTTGGCAAGGAAGTGACCATCGGCCAGTATGTAGGCAAAGAGCTCAAGGAGATTGTGGGCACCGTGACCGGCACCGGCACCCTGAAGGGCCAGCAGGTGATTTTTATCGGGGACGACAGCTACTATCTCAGCGACATTATGGCTGTAGGCCGTCTGCCTGACAAGGAGACCGATGTGAAGCCCGGCGGCGACGAGAACGAAGACAAGGACGACACGGAAGAAGGCGGCACTCCCACTGAGCCGGAACAGCAGGTTTAAGGAACGGAGGTCAAGGATATGATGGATTGCGTGCAGGGCCTGGGGCAGGTATTGCCCCAGCAGAATCAGCAAGCCCCCAGCGCGCCCTCTCACTCCAGCTTTGGCGATATTTTAAGCCAGGTGCGGCAGGAGAGCATCCAGCAGAACGCGGCGCAGATTCCGCCCGCGCTGGCGCCCGTCCCACCGCAGGCAGAGCCCGCGCAGCCCGGCATCAACTTCTCCAAGCACGCAATCAGCCGCGCGGAGGAGCGGGGCATCGAGCTGACCCCCGCGCTGATGGAGCAGCTGGCAGGCTCGGTAGAAAAGGCCCAGGAAAAGGGCGCGAAGAACATTTTGGCGTTTAACGCCACCCAGGCTTTCATCATCAATGTGCCCTATGGCAGGGTGATTACCACCCTGAGCCAGGACGAGATGAAAGAGAACATTTTTACAAACATTGACGGCGCGGTACTTATCTAGCCGGACCTCATAGAGGAGGCAGAGGGGCAGGGCCCGAATGGCCCGCCCCAGCGCGCCAGAAAAGGAGCAGAAAGAATGACAGGAGCAATGTATGCGGCCGTATCCGGCTTGAAGGCGCACATGAGCGCCCTGAACGTGATTGGCCAGAACATCTCCAACGTGAACACCAATGCCTATAAGGCAACCCGGTACACGTTTTTGGAGGCCCTCTACACCACGGTGCGGGGCGGCAGTAATGGCTCAACCCAGGTGGGCGGCAGAAACCCCGCCCAGAACGGATACGGCGCTTCTATCGGCACCATTGATTTGGACATGAGCACCAAGAACTATACCCCCACAGGCCGCGCGATGGACGTGATGATAGACGGCGACGGCTTCTTCATTGTGGGCGACAAGACCTCTTACTTTGGCGGCGAAGGCGGCAAAGAGCTGAAGGATATGTACCTGAGCCGTCTGGGCAACTTTGACATTGACTCCCAGGGCTATCTGGTGGACGGCCAGGGCCAGGTTATCTATGGCTATCTGTCTGTGGCGAACCCTGTTTATGCGGAGCAAATGAAGCATGGCGGCGAGTTGCTGAATGATAAAGGTGAGCCAATAGATGGAAAAGTGTGGGATCCAACGGATAAAGACATTTTAGATAAATACAGTGCAGATAAGCCCTACTATCTTGACAAAGACGGCCAGCTCATTAAGGTTAGCAGAACTGGCAAGGATCCGAACTGGAAATATGAGATTGAGGTCATTGACGAGTTCTCTCCCGCCCCAGTGCTCACGCCTATCCGCCTGCCCAAGCAGGACGACAATGGCAAGGCCATATATCCCACCTGGGACCAGGACCCAGACAGCCTTACCTATGGACAGATTATAGATGGCGCTGGTGTCAAGACCATCGGCCGGGACAGCATCAGCATTGACGAGAATACCGGCCGCATCACCTGCACCACCACTAAGGGCCAGGCCGTTGTGGTGGGCGCTATCGCCATCGCCAAGGTAGAGAACCCCAACGGCGTGACCCATGTGGACGGCCACTACTACCAGGCGCTGGACGGCGCGGGCGACATCCGCCTGACCTCCATTGGGCACTCTGTAAAGAACAGCAATGACCCGGAGAGCCCCTTCTATGTGCCCCCGCAGAATGCGGGCGACCCTGTCGGTATGAAGGGCGGAGAAATTCCCATTGAGTCCTCCGGCGGCACCAAGTGCATCAGCGGCGGCCTGGAGAGCTCCGGCACAGATTTGGCCAGCGAAATCAGCAATATGATTATGATTCAGCGCGGCTATCAGGCCAACACCCGAATCGTTACCGTGACGGACAGTATGCTGGAAGAACTGGTGAACATGAAGCGTTAAATTCTGCGCTTGATTGGTGATTGAGCAACATTTGAACTTGTAAGTTACCCCGCGCGGGGAGGGGCACAAGCGGAAGCCCCTCCCCCATGGGCGGGGAAAGCGGAGAAGGAGGACTGCGATATGATTATGCTGACAAAAACCAGCGGCGAGCGATTCTTAGTGAACCACCTGCAGATTGAGTGTATCGAGCTGATTCCCGAAACCAAAATCGTGATGATGAACCGGGATTTCTACCTGGTGCAGGAGTCCGTGCAGGACATTGTGGGCCGCATCGCGGACTATAACGCCAAGGTGCAGGACATCCACAGGATGATTGCCGTGAACGATGACCCCAAACCCACCCCGGGGCGGGGTTCTGTCCAGCGGCCGGGGCTGAGACGGTAGAGGCCATTGGCTGGCTGCGCCAGCCGTTCGGAAATAACAAAATGAAGGTGAAGGTTCTATGAACATAGGATATATCATTGGCCTGGTTTTGGCCATCATCGTGTTCGTGCTGGGCATGGCCGGCGGTTTCCCACCCTATAACTTTGGGCAGCTGGGCAACTTTGTGGACGGCGCCAGCGTTATGATTGTTATCGGCTGCTCCATCGGCATTGTTATGGCCAGCTTCCCCTTAAAGACCTTCCTGGGCATGCCCAAGCACTTTGCCATAATGCTGAAGAACCCCAAGATGAAGCCGGAAAATATCATTAACTCTCTGGTGGATTTGGCGCAGATTGCCCGAAAAGATGGACTTCTGGCCCTGGAAGAGAAGGCCAATGAGCAGGAGGACCCCTTCTTCAAGCAGGCCATCATGCTGATTGTGGACGCCAACGACCCGGACCGGGTGCGCGCCACTTTGGAGAATGACATTGAGTGTATGTCAGACCGGCACAACTCCACAGCAGCCATGTATGACAAAGCCTCGGCGGTATCCCCGGCCTTCGGCATGGTGGGCACGCTGGTGGGCCTTATCAACATGCTGCAGAACATGGATCCCACCAGCGGCTCCAGCACCATTGGCAAGGACATGGGCGTGGCCCTGATTACCACCCTGTATGGCTGTATCCTGGCCCATATGATTTTTGGCCCTGTTGCCAACAACCTGCGTATCCGGGACAGCGAAGAGGTGCTGAACAAGATGATTATCGTAGAGGGCATTACCTGCATCCAGGCCGGTGAAAACCCCAAGATGCTGCGGGAAAAGCTCTTGACCTTTGTGGCCCAGAAGCAGCGCGAGAAGATGGGCGATGGCTCTGGTGGCGGCGGAGAGGGCTAAGGCAGTTTTGTCTTTTCCGCATCTTTCCTTGCAAAAGATGCCCCGGACACTTGACGAACAGGACGATGATTTGATATAATAAAACGATTGATAAATTCGATTGCACTGCGGCCGGGTTCTAGTGCCGCTTCGCTGGGCATGGCAATGCCCCTGAAGAGGGCTGCTTATGCCGGACTGGGCAGACTGCCCATGTGAGCGAATCGCCCATGTCCAGCGAAGCGGTATTGGCGGCACAGGCTGAAAATGACGATGGATAGGAGGTGTCTGGCTGAGATGAAAAAGAAAAGCGGAGGCGGAGAAGGCGGCGGCGCAAACTGGATGGACACCTATGGTGACATGGTTACGCTGTTGCTGTGCTTTTTCGTACTGCTCTACTCCATGTCAACCATTGACACGGAGAAGTTTAAGGCAATGGCACTGAGTTTTAATCCAAATGCAGTAAGTTCACCTACTGCGCCGGATATTGGCTCCAACGACGGCCCTATACAGGACCCGGAATTGGACGGGAACATGGGTGACCAGCTCAAAGAGGAAGAAGAGAAGGAAAAGAAGCAGGAAGAAACCGATGCAGCGATGGAGCAGCTGTATCAGATGATGAAGGAATACATCGAAAATTCAGGCAAGAATATCGAAATCACCAAGGGCGACGGGGGTGTGTTCCTCTCTTTCGCGGACGCGGTGTTCTTTGACGGGGACAGCGACGTTCTGCGGGAAGAGGGCAAAAAGATGCTGGATGACCTTGCCCCCATGCTGAGCCAGGCGTCTGAGCATATTGATGAGATACGCATCATGGGCCATACAGCCCAGGCCAGCGCCACAGAGGCCAACACCACAGAAGGCGACCGGATGCTGGCAGCTACCCGCTCGGCCCGAGTCACCGCCTATCTCCAGGATAAGGTGACGGGACTGGACCCGGGGCGTTTGGTCAGCGAGGGCTTCGGCCAGCACAGGCCGGTGGCCCCCAATGATGTGGAGGCAAACCGGCGCAAGAACCGCAGGGTGGAAATGGTGGTCACAGGCAAGGACATGATTAACGAGCTGAACGGCGCTCTGGAACAGTACACGACTCTGCGCGAAAAGGGCCCCAGCAAGGCCAGCTCGGAGGAGGATGACGCTTCCTCAAAGGACAGTTCCTCCCAGGCGGCCTCGTCCGCGGCGGAGAGCGGCACAGATTCCAGCGGGGAGGGTTAGCTGAATGCCAGAGGTATTATCGCAAAGTCAGATAGACGCCCTTCTCAACTCCATGAACAACAGCAGCAGCAGTGGGCCGGAAAAGCCCGCTGAGGAGGAAAAGCCGGAAAAGAAATATAGGAAATACGACTTTACCAATCCCAAAAAGTTCACCAAGGACAGGCTGAAAATGCTGCGCAGCATCTTCGACAACTATTCACGGGTGCTGACTACCCGCATCAACGGCCTGGTTCACGCTACCTGTGAGATTGAGGTGGAGTCAGTGGAGGAGACCACCTATTTTGAGTTTTCCAACGCGCTGAGCGACAGCGCCGTGCTGACAACAGCCCATTTGGAGCTGAAAGAAGAGCGGGAAGAGACCCCAGTGCTGTTCTACGCTTCAGCCCCTATTATGGTGAGCATGATGGACCGCATGACCGGCGGTGACGGTGACGTAGGCGCCCTGCCGGATGACTATACCTATACCGAACTGGACCTAAAGCTGTATGAGGTGCTGTTGCAGGACTTTGTGGAGCGTATGGGCGTGACCTGGGAAAATTACATACAGCTGGACTTCCTGTTCGGCCGGGTGGAGAACAACCCCACCCTGGTACAGCTGATTGGCCTGGAGGAGACGGTGGTCATCGTTGACATGAAGGTCAGCTTCCCCAACATAGAGGGAAGCGTCAGCATTGTGCTGCCAGAAGATGTGCTGGTGCCCATCTTTACCGAAATCAGCGCGGGGAGCCCGGCTAAAAAGGCAAACAACGCTGAGAACAAGGAGGAAATCTTCGAGCACCTGCGGGATTCCACCCTGGAGATACGGGCAGAGCTGGCCCGCACCACCCTGCGGCTGGACGATGTTTACCGGCTGAATGTGGGCGATGTGATTGACCTGAATCAGAAGAAAGACAGTGCGCTGAATCTGTATGTGGGCGGTCAGCGGTGGTTCAACGGACTGATGGGTGTCAGCGACAAAAAGCTGGCGGTAAAGATTAAAGAGGTGTATCATAACGCTGGAAGAAGGGGCAGTTTACCAAATGAACAATAGTGTTTTCAAACCAATGGAGCTGAGCGCCATCGGCGAAATTATGAACATCAGCCTCGGCTCTTCGGCAACGGCGGTGTCCAACCTGTTGGATCACCGGGTGGACATCACCACGCCGACTGTGACTGTGGTGGATGTGAAAGATTTCGAGCTGGGGGACATTGAGCCGGCTGTAGGTGTAGAGATTAAGTACGTCTCTGGCCTGGACGGCAGCAACCTGATGCTGCTGCGTATGAGTGATATCAAGGTTATTGTGGATATCCTGATGGGCACGGACACGCCTTTGGACGAGTTCGTGCTGGACGAACTGAGCCTGAGCGCAGTCTGTGAGGTTATGAACCAGATGATGGGCGCGGCTTCCACAGCCCTCTCAGACTTCCTGGGCCGGGTGGTGAATATCTCTACCCCAGAGACCTTTGATGTCTATGACCAGGAGGCCATGAAGCGGGAGCGGATGCCTGTAAAGGAAGGCCCCATTGTAGTGGTCCGGTTCGCGCTGAGCATTGAGGACCAGCTGCAAAGCGAATTCATGAATGTTATTTCTGTGGATTTGGCCAAAGAGCTGGTGGCGGGTTTTGGCCTGGAGGATGATGATGAGCCTGTCCCGGCCCCAGCTCCTGCTCCGGCCCCGGCGGCCCCGGCTCCAGAACCGGCAGCGTCCTCCTCTGGCGGGGTACTGAGCCAGGAGGAGATAGAAAAGCTGATGAACGGAGGCGGAGCAGCAGCTCCTGCTCCAGCCCCGGCTCCTGCGGCAGAGAGCGGAGGCGGCAAGCTGAGCCAGGAAGAAATCGAGAGGCTTATGGCAGGAGGAGCCTCCGCGGCTCCTGCTCAACCGGCGCCCGCGCCCGCACCGGCCGCGCCGCCTGCTCCCGCACCGGCTGCCCCAGCCCAGCCAGTTCAGGGTATGCCTGCTCAGCCGCCCATGCAGCCGCCGATGATGCCTGTTCCAGGACAGGAGGGGATGCAGCCGCCCTATGCAGGAGGCTATCCTTACTATCCGCCTTATCCGGGGTATCCCTATTACCCGCCCCAGCAGGAGCCCAAGCTCATCAACACCGCGCCGCCTCCTATGCCCAGGCTGGAAAACGGCGAGGAGCTCAGCCAGGAGCAGACCCAGAACCTGGATTTGATTATGGGTGTGCCTCTTGAGGTCACAGTGGAGATTGGCCGCACACGCAAGCGGGTGCAGGAGATTCTCTCCTTCTCCAAGGGCTCCCTGGTGGTGCTGGATAAGCTGGCCGGGGACCAGGTGGATCTGTTCGTCAACGGAAAGTGCATTGCCCATGGCGATGTGGTGGTTGTAGATGACAATTTCGGCATCCGGGTTACAGAAATCCTGAAAAAGCCCGGGATTGAGGAATTGGCACAACAGCAATAGTGCTGACTAAATATATAACAAAACAGCAAAAAATTGAAAAGAGGATGAATTACTATGGCAAAGATTTTATTGGTTGACGACGCTGCTTTCATGCGCAAGGTGATTAAAGATACCTTGTCCAAGAACGGCTACACAGACCTGTATGAGGCTGTGGACGGGGCCGACGCTGTGGAGAAATTCTCTGAGATTAACCCCGACCTGGTCATCATGGACATCACCATGCCTAATATGGACGGTCTGGAAGCCCTGAAGGCCATGCGCGCCAAGAACGGCTCCGCCAACATCGTCATGTGCTCTGCCATGGGCCAGGAGGCTATGGTTATAGAGGCGATTCAGTCCGGCGCCAAGGACTTTATTGTGAAGCCCTTTAAGTCTGACCGTATTATGAAGACTGTGACCTCTATTGTCGGCGCGCCCTGATGAAGGAGGCTGCCGCGCCGCGGCTTCTTTCCGCCGGAATAGGAGGCAATGTGCTCTCTCTGCTGGGTATGCTTTTGACTGTCATAGGCGTACTGGTTTTGGCCTATTGGGTTACAAGGCTGATAGGCAGGCACGGCATGCCCGGCCTGGCCAAGGCCTCAGGGGGTCGGGGCCGCTTGGAGGTTTTGTGGCAGGTCAGTCTGGGAAGGAGCGAACGGCTGGTGCTGGTGCGCGTTGAGCGGCGATGCCTGCTTTTGGGCGTGACCAGTGGAGAGATTCGTGTTTTGACAGAACTGTCTGAGGAAGAGGCGGGCCCCTGGCTGCAAAGTCCCGGGGCTTCCGCTGATACACCCAGTTTTTTGGACATCCTCAGGGATAATTTTCCCAAAAAGAAATGAGCGTGATGGATTGGCAGATAATTTAGAGGGAATTGTCAATATTAACGGTGACAGTGTGCAGGCGTTGGAGATTATTATTCTCACCACCCTGATTACCCTGTTGCCCTCGCTGGTGATTATGTGCTCCTCCTTCACCAGGTATATCATTGCGCTCTCATTTTTGAGGAACGCCATGGGCACGCAGCAAACCCCGCCGAACATGGTGCTGGTGGGCGTTGCCCTATTTTTGACGTTGTTTACCATGAGCCCCGTGATTGACCAGGTGAATACCCAGGCATATACCCCGTATATTAACGAGGAAATCACCCAGGACGAGTTTTTCGACCAGGCCCAGGTACCGCTTAAAGAGTTTATGCTGCGCAACACAGAGCCATCTTCACTCAATATGTACTGCGATTTGGCCAGCATAGACAGGCCCTCCAGTGAGGAGGCGGCTGTGGATTTGCCCCTGCGTGTGGTTACCCCGGCCTTTATCACCACAGAGCTGAAACGGGCTTTTGAGATAGGCTTTTACCTGTATGTCCCGTTTTTGCTCATTGATATTATTGTGGCCTCCACGCTGATGTCCATGGGCATGGTAATGCTCCCGCCATCCATGATTTCCACCCCCTTCAAGCTGCTGCTGTTTATCAGCATCAATGGGTGGGAGATGGTATTCTCGACCCTGGTACAGACATTCAACTAGAGGCTTAAAAGCCGCAAAAAGCAAAGGAAAGCGAGGTGACTGCCAATGGATTTGCCAGTAGTAGATGTGTTTCGCGACGCCATTGGCCTGGTGATTCGGCTGGCCGCGCCCATGCTTCTGCTGAGCATGGTGGTGGGCGTGGTTGTGGCCATTATGCAGGCGGTCACCCAAATTCACGAGCAGACCATATCCTTTATCCTGAAACTGATTGTGGTGGTGCTGTTTCTGGTCATCGGCGGCAGCTGGATGATGGCCACCCTGCAGGAGTTCTTCTATGGCCTGTTCGACTTGATGAAAGGATAGGCCAGTGGAGTCTTTTGATTGGGACGGCTTCACGCTGTTCTTGTATATTATGATGCGCATAAGCGGGTTTATCTTTTTCAACCCCTTTTTTGGGCGCAGGAATATCCCCAGCTATTTCAAGGCCGGCGCCACTTTGGTCTTCGCCATGGCGGCGTCTGACGCCTACACAGGCACAGTCCAGGCTCCGGCTGCTTTTATCGAGCTGGCTGTGCGTCTGCTGCTGGAGCTCTGCATGGGATACTTTATTGGGCTAGTTATGAATCTCTTCCTTTTTGTGCCCTCTTACGCAGGGCATATCATGGATGAGCAGATGGGCATGGCTATGGCCCAGACCTATGACCCCAGCTTCCAGGGCCAGGCAACACCTGCTTCTAATGTGCTGAATATCTTCTCGATTTTGCTCTTCTTTACGGCGAACGGCCACCAAACCCTTTTGCGGCTGGTGCTGGATTCCGGCGGAGTGGTGCCCTTTGGCAGCGCTGCCTTTGGCCAAGCGGCGGCGGAAAAGATTGCGCTTCTCTTTGTGGACTGCACCTTGCTGGCCATAAAGCTGTGCCTGCCTGTTCTGGGCGCAGAGCTGATGGGTCAGGTGGGCATGGGTGTGCTGATGAAGGCCATCCCCCAAATCAATGTGTTTGCCATCAATATTGAGTTGAAAGTGCTTGTGGGCATGATGATGCTGTACTTCCTCATGGCGCCGTTCAGTGAATTTTTGCTGGAGATGGAGAATACCATGCTTGTGGAGGTGGAAAGGGCCATCGCCCTCTCTGGCGGAGCTTAGATGGTAAGGAACCCTGTGGGCCGATAGGGAGGTGGTGAAATGCCCGGCGAGGATAAGACCGAAAAGGCAACGCCGAAACGACGGCGGGATGAACGAAAAAAAGGCAATATCCTGATGTGCCAGGATATCATCGCCGTATCAACGCTGATAACCAGCGTGGTGATGCTGCGGCTCCTGTTCCCGCACATGGCGGCACAGCTGACAGAGTTTTTCCACAAGTGCATGGGTTTTGCCCAGGGCGCTGTGGCAGAGGGCGGCGGTTTCTATTTTACAGAGCTGCTCTTTCAAGGGGTCACAGCTTTCGCGGTCACAGCAGGGCCCATGCTGGCAGCAGCGGCCTTGGTGGGTATTGTGGCGACCCTGGCCCAGACCCGCTTGCTGGTGGCCGGAGAGATTATCCGCCCCAAGTTCAGTAAGATTAACCCCTTGAATGGGTTCAAGCGTCTCTTTTCCCTGCGCAGTATCATGGAGGCAGTGAAAGGGCTTATCAAAATTACCATACTTCTGATTTTTATATATAATAACCTGGTCAACCTTATGAATATCTCCTCCCGCTTTATGTACACTGATTTAAGCGCGGCCTGTACCGAGCTGTTCCAGGAGATTTTCAACATGCTCCTGCAGGTTTGCCTGGCCTTTGTGACCATCGCTTTCTTTGACTTTCTCTATCAGCGGTGGGAGTATGAGCGGCAGATGAAAATGTCAAAGCAGGAAATTAAGGAAGAATATAAACAGACGGAAGGCGACCCGCAAATCAAAAGCCGGATTCGCCAGGTGCAGCGCACAATGGCCCAGCAGCGGATGATGCAGCAGGTGCCCCAGGCGGATGTGATTATCCGCAACCCCACCCACTTCGCGGTGGCCCTGCGCTATAAGCAGGGCGAGGACGCTGCCCCCGTGGTTCTGGCCAAGGGCCAGGACGAGATGGCTGCCCGCATTGTGGCCAAGGGAGAAGAGCACAATGTGCCTGTGGTGGAAAATGTACCTTTGGCAAGGGCGCTGTATGCCCAAGCTGAGCTGGACCACGAGATTCCCCCTGATTTGTATTCCGCGGTAGCGGAAGTGCTGGTCTATATTTTCAAACTGGAAAATAAGCTGGTCTAAGGGTTGGCCCTTGGCCGGAAATCTATAGATTAAGGAAAGGAGGAGCACAGATGAAGCGTATCTTGAACAACGGCATATCCCTGATGGTGGTTGTTATTGTGCTATTCCTCATCATCCCCCTGCCCACCCAGCTGCTGGATGTGATGCTGGTCATCAACATTGCCCTGTCTATCATCATCCTGCTGATTACCATGAACATCAAGGAAACGCTGGAGTTCTCCATCTATCCCTCCCTGCTGCTGATTACCACCCTGTTCCGATTGGGACTGAACGTGTCTACTACCCGCCAGATTCTCTGGCATGGATACGCTGGTGATGTTATCCGGGCCTTTGGCGACCTGATTACCAGCGGTAATGTAATCATTGGCTTTATCATCTTCTTCATTATTGTTATGGTGCAGTTTATTGTTATCACCAAGGGCGCGGAACGCGTGGCCGAGGTTGCTGCCCGTTTCACCCTGGACGCCATGCCCGGCAAGCAGATGGCAATTGACGCTGACTTGAACGCTGGCCTCATTACAGAGCAGGACGCCCGGATGCGCCGGGAGAAGATTCAGCGGGAGGCTGACTTCTACGGTGCCATGGACGGTGCCACCAAGATTGTGAAGGGTGACGCGGTGATGTCAATTATCATCACCTTTATCAACCTGATTGGCGGCATTATTATTGGCATGGTCCAGGGCGGCATGGAAATCAATGAGGTCCTGACCCGCTACTCTACTGCAACCATTGGTGACGGCCTGGTCTCTCAGCTGCCCGCTTTGATGATTTCCACTGCCACGGGCATGATTGTTACCCGCTCGGTGTCAGAGGGAAGCCTGAATACAGATGTAATCAAGCAGTTTACTGCCCAGCCCCGGGCCATTATCATTGCCGGCGCGGCACTGATTTTTCTGGCGCTGATGCCCAACACGCCTCATTTTGCCCTCTGCGTTGTGGCGGCAATCCTGATTGTCTTCGGCTTTGTGCTGAACCGCCAGATGAAGAACCGCAAGGCCCAGGAAGAGGCGGCCATGGAGGAGGTAGCCCCAGAGGCTGCCCCTACAGAGGCGGACTACTATAAGGATATCAAAAATGTATATGATTTGCTTGGCGTAGAGCCCATTGAGATGGAGGTAGGCTACAGCCTGATTCCCCTGGTGGACGAGAAGAGCGGCGGCAAGCTGATTAACCGTATTGTCATCTTCCGCAGGCAGTATGCCCAGGAGATGGGCTTTGTTGTGCCCACAGTGCGTATGCACGACAGCTCTGTGATTGGCACCAACCAGTATACCATCCGCATCCGGGATGTGGAGGTGGCCAAGGGCGAGATTCTGGTGGACTACTACCTGGCCTTGGAGCCTGCCAAGCCCTTGGGGGAGATTGACGGCATTGAGACAGTGGAGCCAGCCTACGGCATCCCCTCCCGGTGGATTCTGCCGGAGAATAAGGAGATGGCAGAGATTTACGGCTATACAGTCATTGACCCCCTGTCAGTCATTCTGACCCATCTTTCTGAAACCATCAAGAAGTATGCCGCTGAGCTTTTGACCCGCACAGAAACCATCCAGCTGGTGGAGAACCTGAAAAGGACCTCCCCAGAGCTGGTGGAAGAGGCCTGCCCGGGCTTGATTTCCTATGCCCTGCTGGAAAAAGTTTTGCGGAACCTTTTGTCAGAGGGCATCCCCATCCGGGATATGCAGACCATATTGGAGACAATGGTGGACGCCATGGGCACCACCAGAGACCCGGATTTGATTACAGAGAGCGTGCGCAACGCTTTGAGCCGGACCATCACCCGGCGGTTCTGCCAGGACGGCCAGCTGCGGGCTATCACCTTGGACGCGGAGGTGGAGCGCAGGGTTGTGGCTTCCCTCACCAAGAACGAGCATGGCATCTACCTGGCCATGGAACCCGACCTGATACAGGCCCTTATCACCCAGCTGGCAGAGCATATGCCTAAATTTGCTGAGCTGGGCCAGTCCCCCATTCTGCTGACAAGTCAGGTGGTGCGCATTTACCTCAGCCGCCTGCTGTCTCAATATTTCAACAACCTGTATGTGCTCTCCTTCAGTGAGATTGTGGGCACAGTGCAGATTCAGTCCTTGGGCAACATCACTGCACAGGCTTCCGCTGTAAGAAGGGCGGTGGGCACATGACTTCTGCCCACAGTGGAAACAATTATGACAGCATGACCACAGAGGAGCTGTTCGCCCTCTACCAGGAGGCCCCCAGCGGGGAGCTGAAATGGGAAATTGCCATGCGGTACACAGGCCTGATCAAGAGCATTGCCCTGCAGATTCGAGGGGTGTTCTGCAGCTTTACCCAGCTGGATGACATCATCAACGAAGGGCTTATTGTTCTGGCAGACGCGGTGGATAAGTTCGACCCCTCCCGGGGCCGCTTTGAGATGTTTGTGTCCAAGCGCATCCGGGGCATGATTGTGGACTTGGCCCGCCAGCAGGACTGGGTACCCAGAGCAATCCGCCGCAGGGCCCAAAGCATTGAGCGTGCCATGACTGAGCTCTACAATGAGACCGGCCGGCTGCCCACTGAGTCTCAGGTAGCGCAACGGCTGGGCATTACTATGGATGAATATCAGGAAGCCATGGCCAATGCCTCGCTGCACAGTATCCTCTCCTTTGAGGAGCTCTTTGAAAACAGCGACCAGTGGCCTGCTGAGCCCAAAGCGGACGGCAGCGCGGAGGGAAGTCCTGAGCAGGCGCTGATGAACCAGGAGCTGACCCTTACTCTGACTGAGGCAATCAGCCAGATGAAAGAAAATGAGCAGCTGGTCCTCTCGCTGTACTATGAGCAGAACCTGAAGATGAAGGATATTGCCGCTGTGATGGACATTACCCCGCCCCGGGTTTCACAGATACATGCCCGGGCGGTGCAGAAGCTGAAAACCATTATGGAGAAGTATCTGCGGGACAGCAGCTAAGCTGTCTTGGGGAGAATTTCCCGGCCAGCCAAGGGCAGCTTGAAAGGCCCCAGGGAAAAAACAAAATTTTTTTGGTTTGAGTAGTGCAAATGCCAGCGCAATGTGATATAATTCTTACTAGTGAAGACGAAAGCGGGGAAGAGACAGTATGTTCAAGGGCTTTTACAATCTGGCCTCTGGGATGATTACCCACGGAAAGAACCTGGATGTCATCTCCAACAATATGGCCAATGTGTCCACCACGGGCTTTAAGGCAGACTGCTTTACAGGCCAGACCTTTGATGAGGTAATGTATACCATTGTGGGGAACAAAAACAAGAATTATGAGGATATCGGCAGCCAGAGCTATGCCACCGTGCCCAGCCAGCTGTATACTGATTATAGTCAGAGCAGCTTTGATGTGACCGGCATGCCTCTGGATTTTGCCATTGATGATGACGGGAACGGCTTCTTCGCCATCCAGACAGAGGACGGCGTGGTGTATACCCGGGCAGGTGATTTCTCTCTGGACGACGAGGGCTATCTGGGCCTGCCGGACCATGGCCGGGTTCTGGATGTGAACGGGGAGGAGATTTTGCTGGTGACGGACAAAATCACCACCGATGACTATGGCCGGATCTACACCAAGGCCGGGGCCTATGTGGGCCAGATTGGCATCTATGCCTTTGAGGATACAGGCACTCTGACCAAGAACCCCATGGGCATGTTCGCTGCTGGAGCCCAGCAGCCGGAGGTCCGGGCCACCCTGATTCACCACGGGATGCTGGAGCGCTCTAATGTGGGGCTGGTACAGCAGATGGTGAAGATGATTAGCACTCAGCGGGCTTATCAAAGCTCCGCCACACTGACAAAGATGTATGACCAGGTCATGAACCATGCCGCCACAGACCTGGGCAGAATGCAATAAGGGAGGGATAAGTCCCAATGAATCACTCGTTCTATACCGCCGCCGTGGGCGCCTGGCAGCAGCAGGCGCGGCTGAACGTGCACGGCAACAATATCGCCAATGTGAACAACTACGGCTTTAAGGCCAAACGCCCTGTTTTCTCTGATTTGATGTATGACTTTATCAACGGGGCCCAGCAGGACGAGATGCCCCGGGGCACCGGCGCCTATATGGTGTCCGCTGACACGGATTTCTCTGCCACTGGTTTTGCCGACACGGGCCGGGCCATGGACTATGCCATTGAGGGTGACGGCTTCTTTGCCCTGTGGGACCCGGCAACCGGGGAGTACAGCTACAGCCGGGACGGCTCCTTCACCATGTCCCAGTATATGCTGGATGATGGCAATGGGGGTACCACAACCCATTGGTATCTCTCAGACGGCTTGGGCCGGTTTGTCATGAGCCGTACAGGCCAGCTGATTGAGGTTGACCCAGACAAATTAGATGCCGCCCAGCCAGTGGGCGTGTTCGACTTTGTAAACACCAATGGGATGCAGAATGTGGGCGAAAACCGCTTTGTCCCAGTGGAGAAGAACGGCCAGCTGCGCGTTGGCAGCGGCAAGGTGGTTCAGCGGATGCTGGAGCAGTCCAATGTGGACTTGGCCAATGAGCTGACCAAGGTGATTGAGTCACAGCGCTCTTTTACCTATGCGTTGAAAATGATTCAGACCTCTGACGAAATAGAGACGACCGTAAACGGCCTGCGCACATAACGTTTGGTGGAGGGTATGAGATGGTTATCAAAAATTATCAGGATTTAAGCAGTTTAGAAATAGACACCCTGCGGGAGATTGGAAGCATCGGCACTGGCAACGCGGCCACGGCTCTTTCCGGGATGCTGGGCTGCCCGGTTCGCATCACCCTGCCGGAAGTGCGCATTATGGGCTATAATGAGGCCATAGAATGGATTGGCGGCCCAGAGCCTGTTACCGCTGGGGTGCTGGTGCATATTGGCGGGCAGATGAATGGTATCATGCTTTCTGTGCAGCCGCTGGAGTTTATCAATGTTATTCTGGACCGGATGCTCTCCCACTCCATTGAGGACTACGGGGAGCTGGACGAGCTGCAGAGGTCCGCTTTGGTGGAGGTGGGCAATATTATGATATCCACCTTTATCAATGCCCTCTCCGGATTGGCGGACATGAAGGTGGACTTGACCGTGCCCAGCCTGACAGTGGATATGCAGGGCGCGATTTTGACAGTGCCCATGGCAGAGTACGGCGGGCAGTCCGATTATCTGATGACCATTGGGGGCAATTTCCACTGCGACGGGAGAGAACTTCCCTGCCGCCTGATTCTTTCCCCTGATATTCGGTCACTCAATTTCCTTTTGAGAAAGCTGGGCGTAGAAGATGGCTAGCGGTTCAAAACTTGTAATAGGCATTGCTGACATGAAAATGACCCAAAAGGGCGAGGAGCTGATTACTTACGCGTTGGGCTCCTGCTGCGGTATCTGTCTGTATGACCCCAACATACGGCTGGCGGCGCTGATTCACATTATGCTGCCCTTGAACATGGAGACAGGCCGGAAGAATACAATGAAGTACGCGGATACCGGCATCCGTGAAACCCTCAGGCAGATGGAAGCCAAGGGGGCCAGGCGGGCCCGCATTTCGGCCAAGGTGGCTGGCGGAGCGAAGATGTTTGCTGTCTCCGGCAACGGAAGCCTGGGGAATATTGGGCAGAGGAATATTGAGAGTGTACATAAAGTGCTGCGGGCCGAAAATATCCGGCTGGTGGCGGAAGACGTGGGCGGCTCTGTGGCCCGTACCCTCTCCTTTGACCCTGCCACGGGCAGGGCGACTATCCGCAGCTATGGGAAAGCGGACATCGTGCTGTAGTCAGATGGATTTCGGGAAGATATCCTGACAGATAACACAATATGAGCTGTGAGAGGTTTGCCCCAGGCAGGCTTCTTTCGCGGGTAACGCCGCGGTTATTCCCGCCAGTTGGCGCCATTTTAAGCGTGCCTGCTGCATATGGGTCTCCAGCGGCCCTGCGGTCAATGAGCTGAAACAGGAAAGGAGACAGGAAAGATGGCCATTTTGAAGGACGAAATCCTTTTGGAATCCGGCACCAATGAAATACAGATTCTGCGCTTTACCATCGGCGGTGTGCTGTATGGTATCAACGTGGCGAAAGTGCGGCAGATTACCATTTCAGAGCCGGTCAAGTTTATGCCCCATACCCATGAGGCGGTGGAGGGTATTTTCAAGCCCCGGGACGAGGTGATTACGGTCATCAACCTGCCCCGCTTTTTGGATTGTCCCGACCATGAGCCCAAGCAGAAGGATATGTTTATCCTCACAGGCTTTAATAAGATGACCGTTGCCTTCCGGGTTCACACAGTGGAAGGACTCAGCCTGATTTCCTGGAAGGATATTCAGAAGCCGGATACCACTGTCAGCGGCGGAAACGATGGCATTGCCACAGGTATTGCCCAGTGCGGCGATGAACTGGTGACCATTTTGGACTTTGAGCGCATTGTGGCAGAGATTGCCCCAGAGACTTCCATCAAAATCAGTGAGATTGACGAGCTGGGTCACCGGGAGCGGAATAATATGCCCATTCTGGTGGCAGAGGATTCCATCCTCCTGTCCCATATGATTAAGGAGTCCTTGACCAAGGCTGGATACGTGAACCTGCGGATGTTCCCCAATGGACATGAGCTGTGGAACTACCTGGCTGAGTGCAAGAAGGAGGACAGCTTAGAGCAGAATGCGGCGCTGATTGTCACGGATATTGAGATGCCCCAGATGGACGGCCACCGGCTGACCAAGCTGGTGAAAGATGACCCGGCCATGAAGCATATCCCCCTTATCATCTTCTCGTCTTTGATTAGTGAAGAGATGCGGGTCAAGGGCAAAGAGCTGGGCGCCAATGAGCAGCTGAGCAAGCCGGAGATTGGCCGGCTGGTGAACGTGATGGACGCCCTGCTGAGCAAGAGCGAGGCGGAGAAGGCTAAAGCAGCGGCGAAGACCTCTGCGAAGTAAGGGAGATTTACATGAGAGAGCGGTATATTGTCCGGCAGCCCATTAAAAACAGCAAAAACCAGATTACTGCTTACGAGCTGCTCTATTGTGGTGAGAACCAGGCCTACGGCAACAGTGATGACTCTGTGAACGAATTTGCCGTGGCAGATACCATCTACAGCTTCCTGATGCAGAATGTGGATAAATCGCTGAAAGACGCGGTGCACTTTATGACCTTTACCACAACCCTGCTGATGAAGAAGACCCCCAACCTTTTTGAGAAGGATAAGCTGGTCATCCAGATTGATGACAGTGTGGTCATCCACCCGCTGGCCCTGCGCTTTGTGCAGCAGTATGCCAGAGATGGGTATCAGATTGCTGTGAATGAGTTTCAGTTCGCTCCCCGGTATTTGTCCCTTATTGACTTCATAGACTATATTAAGCTGAATATCAAGACCACCAGCGAGAGCTCAGTGAAAAATATTGTCAACCTGGCCAGAAGCATGAACAAGAAGGTCATTGCCACAGAAATTGACAGCAAAGAGCTCTATGACCAGGCCATTGATTTGGGTGTAGAGGCTTTGGAGGGTTCTTATGTGGCAAAGCAGATGGCCACAAAGGCTCATTCCAGCGGGTATCTGCAGAGCAACTTCTTCCGCCTGATGGTGGCTGTGGTGAAAGAGGAGCCGGACATGGAGGAGATTGAGAACATCATCTCCATGGACGCAACCTTGAGCTACGGGCTTCTGCGGGTTGCAAACACCGCGTATTTCTCCACCAAGCACCGGGTGACCACCATCCGGCAGGCCATTATGACTTTGGGCATTGCCCAGCTCAAGCAGTGGATTTACCTGCTGAGCAGCACCAACACGGACAATGAGATTGACGAGTCTGCTGAGGAATTCCTCAAGCTCAGCTTTATGCGGGCGAACTTCTGCAGCGAGCTGATGCCCTACTTAAAGGATATGCCCATCTCCCGCCAGGAGGCTTACCTGATGGGGATGTTCTCCACGCTGAATTACCTGATTGACGCGCCCTTGGAGGAGATACTCTCCACTGTTCCCATGCCGGACGAGGTGAAGACCGCGCTTCTCCAGAAGGAAGGCCGCTGCGGCCAGCTGTTCAGCCTGGTGCTCAGCTATGAGCAGGCGGATTGGTCGGAGATTACCGCCTATGCCCAGGCCCTCTCCATCCCCACCCATGTGCTGACCAATGTGTATTTTAACTGTACAGAATCTGTGAACGCCACTTGGCAGCAGATTAAAGAGCCTGCCCCTAAGCCGCTTAAGGCAGAGGAGGAGACAGAAGCTGAGGCAGAGCAGTAAGGCCATGCTGAAGCTGACAGATTCTTTGAATAGATAGGAAAATGCCCCCAAAGGGGCATTTTTTGAAGAAAAATACTCATGTTCCAGATAGGAATATCATTTTATGTTTTGGGACTCCTTGCTGGAGAAGCCCGGAGAAGGGATGAGAAAAATGGATGAGAATAGACGCGTCCGCTCTTTGGACGCCCGCCCCCTGGACAAAACCGATACCCTGGCCAGTATGAAGCTGCCCAGGAATATCCACCTGGTTCCCCTGGACTTTTATGAGTGCAATGGGGTCACTTACTCTATCCGGCCAGGCTTCTACGAGATTAACGGCGCCACGGCCATTCCCGGCGGAGTGAACTTTACCGTGCACTCCAACGGCGCGACCAGCATTTCTCTGGTGCTGTTCCGCTCTGGAGAGGATGAGCCCTATGGGGAGATTCCCTTCCCGGAGCAATACAAGATTGGCAATGTATACTCTATGATTGTCTTCCAGCTGGACATTGCCCAGTTTGAGTATGCTTATCGGGTTGACGGACCCTATGACCCCAAAAAGGGCCTGATTTTCGACAGAAGCAAATACCTGCTGGACCCCTACGCCAAGGCTGTCACCGGCCAGCGGGAGTGGGGCGAAAAGCAGCCTGGTATGCAGCAGTATAAAGCCCGGGTGGTGAAGGATGACTTTGACTGGGGAAATTTCCGTCAGCCCATGATTCCTGTGGAGGACCTGGTGATTTACGAGCTGCATGTACGGGGCTTCACCATGGACGCCTCCTCTGGCGTAAAGCACCCTGGCACTTTTGAGGGCCTGCGGGAGAAGATTCCCTACCTCAAGGCGCTGGGGGTCAATGCAGTAGAGCTGATGCCCATTTTTGAGTTTGACGAGATGCAGGACTACCGGGAGCATGAGGGGAAGAAGCTCTATAACTATTGGGGTTACAGCACGGTCAGCTTTTTTGCCCCCAACACCAGCTACAGCGCCAGCACGGAGCACAACCGGGAGGGCAACGAGCTAAAAAAGCTGATTCGTGAGTTAAACGAAAACGGCATTGAGGTGTACCTGGACGTGGTCTTCAACCACACCGCTGAGGGCAATGAGCAGGGCCCCTTCTTCTCCTTCAAGGGCTTTGACAACAATATCTATTACCTGCTGACCCCGGACGGGTACTATTACAATTTCAGCGGCTGCGGCAACACCCTGAACTGCAACCACCCCATTGTCCACCAGATGATTCTGGACTGCCTGCGCTACTGGGTCACCACCTACCGGGTGGATGGCTTCCGGTTTGATTTGGCCTCCATTCTGGGCCGCAATGAGGACGGCTCTCCTATGGAGAAGCCACCCCTGCTCCAATCCCTGGCCTTTGACCCTATTTTGGGCAATGTAAAGCTCATTGCCGAGGCCTGGGACGCGGGCGGGCTCTACCAGGTGGGCAGCTTCCCCAGCTGGAACCGCTGGGCGGAGTGGAACGGGAAGTATCGGGACGACATGCGCTGTTATATTAAGGGAGACCCGGGCACAGCCAACACAGCTGCCCAGCGTATCGCGGGCTCCCGGGACATCTATGATGCTCATGGCCGCAAGGACGCCTCGGTCAACTTCCTTACCTGTCACGATGGGTTTACCCTGTACGATTTGTTTGCCTATAATGACAAGCACAATGAGCAAAACGCCTGGGACAATTCCGACGGCTGCTGGAACAACTACAGCTGGAACTGCGGCTGCGAAGGCGAGACCGCTGACCCAGAGGTGAACCGGCTGCGTATGCGGATGATTCGCAACTCCTTTGCCCTGCTTATGTGCAGCAGGGGTATCCCCATGTTCCTGGCTGGGGACGAGTTCTGCAACACCCAGTTCGGCAACAACAACGCCTATTGTCAGGACAACATCACCTCTTGGCTGGACTGGGAGCGCCTGGAGCGGTATGGGGATATGTTCCGGTTCTTCCAGTACATGATTGCTTTCCGCAAGGCGCACCGTGTCCTGCGCACGGATTTGAGCGGCGGGACCATGGGAATGCCGGACATCAGCTTCCACGGGGTGAACCCCTGGCACCAGGGAGCCTTTGGGGACGATGAACGGTATCTGGGCGTTATGTTTGCCGGATATGAGCGGAACGAGGGCTCAGAGGTGGTGTATGTGGCCTCGAATGCCTATTGGGAGGAGCTGGAAGTGACCTTGCCCAGCCTGCCCATGTCCATGCACTGGCAGCTGGCAGTGAACACCTGGGAGGCGGAGCAGAGAGCCACTGTGTTTGAGGGAAGCCGCTTCCGGATAGGCCCCAGGTCTGTGATGGTGTTTGTAGGAAAATAAGCAGAAGAAAAACAGCCCTGGGCATCCTGCCCAGGGCTTGCTCTATTTGGATTTGTAAAGCCCTGTTCCCATACTCAGTTTATGAGAATTCAGCTTTGGAAACCGCGGAATAGGTCTTGCCCGCATCTCGTCTGCCTATTTTCCGCGAAAGGGCACAGCTTCCGCCTGCCTCAAAATATTTTCCGCAGGTGGCCGCTCCGCCCTATGTACAATAGGGGCTCCGCTTCACCGGACAACAGCTTCTGGGGCGCCTCGGGCCTTCCCACAAACTGCATATGGGGATAAATCACCTGAAGCACTTCATCCGGGAAGGTTTCGTCAAAAAAGCTCTGTACGGGATTTTCTGCCGGTACGCCGCTGAGCCGCTCATTCTGCCTGTACACAGCTCCAGCTGAGACTGCCATGTCCAGGACCATGAACAGGGTGAAGAAGACAGTCAGCCCCCGGCCCAGCTTTTTGGGGATACTCTCAATCTTTCGGGAGACCACAGGATACAAGTCCTTGACCCACACCAGCCCCAGCACACCCCAGAACACAGAATACATCAGGTTCGTGCGGCCGCCCACGTTCAGGGCAGTGCCGCTGTACTCCCAGGAAACGCTGCCAAAGGCCATCTGCTGGAAGAGACTGCACAGATACTCAAAAGAGGCGCCCAGCACCATGCTGGCAATAAAGATAAGCGCGTCCCGCTGGTTGTACATCTTCCGCAAAAACAGGGTGATGGCCACCGCGCCGAAGCCGTATACCAAGATGAAGGGCCCGACCACCAGGCTCACCCGCAGCTCAAACTGATGGGGCGGCATAATCAGGGCATAGATAGTTTCCAGGGCCCAGCCCACCACATTGCCTGCCATGAAAATCCAGAACAGCTTCTCATAGCAGAGCATATAGGCAAATGGCTTCTCCTGGCCCGGGGCCAGATGCTCCTCATAGGCAGCGGTGGCAGCCTCGTTCCGGCGGCGGATGGCGTCTTTCGAGCGGCGGCGGACCAAATCCATACTGCGCCGCAGCTCCTCCAGCTGCTCGTTATGGCGCAGAGAGTGCAGGTCCGGGAAGGCTTTCAGCAGGCGGCGGTGGAGCAGGTTGGCCCGCAGGCTCTGCTCATACTTCTCCCGCAGCCGGACCGCGTCCTGCTGCCAGGCCGCGGCTTTCTCCTGGGCAGCGGCAGCGTGCTCAAACAGCTCCTCGCCCAGCCTGTCTGAGCCGGTTTTCAGCCGCTGGGACACATAGTCCAGCACCTTCAGCTTCCGGTTCAGGCCAATGATGGACACCACTGTTACAGACAAATCCGCCAGCAGAAGCCCGCCCATCACAGCCAGCAGCACCCAGCCCAGGCCGCGGGGGAGCATACCTGTCAGCCGGGCAGTGGCAGGCACCACAAAGCGCACCACCACTGCCCCGGCAAAGCCCCAGAGCACAGAGAATTTCAGGCAGATGTAGCCGTTTAGGTTGTGGGGCTCGTCAGAGTAATCCCACCACTTTTGGCGGAAGATTTTTTCCAGCAGCCACCCGGCCAGCCATTCCAGCGCTGAGCCCAGAATCATAGAGCCAATAATCAGCGCTGCCAGGCTGTTGCTGAAAGGACGCATAAAAAAGGCAATCACTGCCACGCCTACCCCATAAATAGGGCAGACTGGGCCGTTGAGAAAGCCCCGGTTGACAAAGCGCCGCTCAATGGCCCCAGCATAGGCCACCTCACCGCACCAGCCCAAAAAGGCGTAGATGAAAAAGCACCACAGGTAGGTATAGAGAAAGTTCATGAGACAGGGACCCTCCAACCGCTTTGATTTTCCGCAGTCTTACAAAACTGTAAGCTGTACATTAGAAGAACAGTTTAACAGAAAAAGGACTGATTGTAAAGAAACTCTATCTTTCAAATTTCTTAATGATTACGGGCAGGGCCTCAATGACATCCGTGGGCAGCATGGCCCGGGCCGAGAGCTCCTCCCGGCACAAATCGCCAGCTGCCCCGTGGAGCCAGGCCCCTGCCGCGGCTGCCTGGAACCCCTCTGCTCCCCGGGCCAGAAAGCTGCCGATGATTCCCGTCAGCACATCGCCGCTGCCCCCCTTGGCCATGCCTGAATTGCCTGTGGCATTCAGGGCCAGAGGCCCCTTTGGCGAGGCAATCACTGTACCCGCGCCCTTGAGCAGCACATCTGCCCCAAAGGCTTTGGCCAGGGCCTGGGCTGTTTTGATACGGCGGCTCTGGATGTCTTTCACGGAGGTTTTGCAAAGCCGGGCAGCTTCTCCCGGGTGAGGGGTGAGCACCAGCGGCTTCCCGGTCTGGGGAGGTTTTTCCCCGGATTGGGCACAGTGGTTGAGGGCATCCGCGTCCAGAAGAAGGGGCTTTCCGCCCAGCCGGGCACAGTGGGCAAAGAGGATGGGGCAAAGGATATCAGCCAGGGCCCCCAGCCCGCATCCAAACGCGCAGGCAGAGCAGAGCGCGAAAGCGTTTCCAATGGCCTCCTCCAGCTTCTCCAGAGGGCCGGAGGGCTCAAAAACCGTGAACACGGCCTCCGGCACAGCCCCTGCCAGAATAGGGTAGAGCCGCTCCTCCGCCGCGATGTGCACCAGCCCTACCCCGCAGCGCAGGGCAGCCCGGGCGGCCATAATACAGGCCCCGGCCATGCCATAGCTGCCGCAGACCAGCAGAAGCCGCCCCTGGTTCCCCTTGTTGGTCTGAGTATGGGGCGGGGCCAGCAAGGGCGCGGCCAAATCCGGCCCAGTCAGCCGGGCATTGGCAGAGGCCTCTGCCAGCAGCTGTGGGGGAATCCCCACCTGGCAGAGCACAGTCTCACCGCAGTACTCCATGGCGGGATAGCAGCGGTGGGCCAGCTTCTCCCCAGTGAAAGCCACTGTCAGGTGGGCCCGGAAGGCCCCGGGGCTCACCTGGGCAGTGTCGCACTCCACACCGCTGGGCAAATCAGCAGAGAGCCGGGGGCAGGCAAGGGCGTTGGCCAGCCGGAAGACTCCGGCGGACAGCGAATCCAGCTGGCCGTGGAAGCTGAACCCATACACGCAGTCAATCACCAGCCCAGCCTGGGCCAGGACCTCCGCTGCCTGGGGCTGGGCGGCTTCCAGCACCGGGAGCCCAGCAGGGAGCCCCTCAAAGGCCCGGGCCGCAAGGCCGGTCTGGGGCCTGCCGTGGAGGAGGATAATGGTACAGGGGAAGCCCCACTGGGTGAGCCGGGCGGCGCACACAAAGCCGTCGCCCCCGTTGTTGCCTTTGCCGCAGAGAAGCACCACCCGCCTGCCGTGGGCGGGCAGAAAGCAATCTTGGGCGATTCTCGCCCGGGCAATTTTGGCCAGAGCCAGCCCGGCCCCGTCCATCAGGGCCTCCATGCTGGCGCCCGCGGCAGGGGCGGCGGATTCCAGGGCTATCATTTCCATACGGGTGAAAAGTTTCATAGAGAAGCTCCTTTGTGGGTAAGATTGGTCTTGACAATAGGCCCTGCCCGCGCTATAATGGAAAAGCAAAAGGTCTTCGGGGCAAGGTGAAATTCCTGACCGGCAGTAAAAGTCTGCGAACGGGGCGCTCTGGCGCTTCGCCGAACCGGTGTGATTCCGGTACCGACGGTGACCCCTCCTTTCCGGTCCAGCGGCTTAGGAAAGGCGGGCAAGTCCGGATGATAGAAGATTGCGGGAGAGGTCTGCCTCTCTGCGCTGACTCTTGCCATACACAGCCCCAAGGCAGTGGTTCCGGATGATGCGAATTTCCTTTTGGAAAATTTGCTTTGCCCAAACCCTCCTTGGGGCTTTTGCGCTGGGCCTTTGCGGAAAAATCTGAAAGGTCGTGGAGAAAATGAACAACCAGACAAGTACAATGACAAAGCGGCGAATCAACACCAGAAGCATGGCAGTCACTGCCGTGCTGGGGGCAGTGTCAGCGGCGCTGATGTTTGTGGCATTCCGGGTGCCCCTGATGCCCAGCTTTATCCAGATGGATGTGTCCGAGCTGCCCGCGCTGATTGCCGCGTTCAGCATGGGCCCCCTCAGCGGTGTGGCAGTGTGCCTTATCAAAAACCTGGTGCACCTGCTGGTGACCACCACCGGCGGTGTGGGGGAGCTGAGCAATTTTCTGCTGGGCGCGGCGTTCGTGCTGCCCGCGGGGCTGATTTACCGCACCCGCAAGGACCGCATAGGGGCGCTGATTGGCTCCCTGGCAGGGGCGCTGGCCATGGCGCTGGCCAGCCTGCCCAGCAACTATTTTATTACCTACCCTTTCTATGCCATGCTGATGCCTATGGAGGCCATCCTGGATATGTACCGGGCCATTAACCCCAACGTGAAGACCTTGACCGATGCGCTGGTGTGGTTCAATATGCCCTTTACCTTTATCAAGGCAATGCTCAGCGTGGCGGTGACCTTCCTGATTTATAAGCGGATATCCCCCATTATCAAGGGAAAAAAGTAAGAGCATAAAAACCATGCGGCCAGGTCAACCCCTGGCCGCGTTCTTATGCCTGCTGGAAGAGCTGCGGGGTGTGCAGAATGAAATCCCTGCTGCGCAAAGCCTCCACCAGCTCAGGGCCTGTGCGGATTCGGTGCCGGAAAGCCACCCCTGCCTGTCCAATGCCCGGACTGTCCTTTTCATGGACGTCCCCGCCGGAAGTGCCGGGCAGGCCAACCTCTTTTGCCAGGGCCAGAGCCTTTTCGTTCTCCTCAGGCTGGTTGAAGAAGTTGAAAACCTCCAGGGCGTCCAAATACTCAGGCTGAGGCCCCACTGCCATGTTGATATACCCTCTGTCCCGGAAGGGGTGGGCCATAGAGAGAAATCCCCCTGCCTGATGCACCAGGGCTGAGTATTTTGACAGGGGCAGCAGGTGGATGTCCGGATGGGCCAGAAGGAAGTCCAAATCAATGCCATAGGTGAGAACCTCTTTGCCGTTGCCATAGTGGTGCTCCAGGCCAAAGAGTACGTCAAACTCTTTTCCGGCTGCCCAGTCCTTGGCAGCCAGATAGGCATTGTGGTATTCCCGGACCTTTTCCTCCCAGGGCAGAGAGCGCTCCACCGCGGAGTTGCCCAGAAGGAAGTGGTCAGTGATGACAATGCCCGCATAGCCCTGCTGGAAGTAGGCCTGGGCCAGCTCCTGGGGGGTGCTGACTGCGCAGGCGCTGCACCAGGAGGTGTGGCAGTGGGTCTCGTAGAGATAGGGATGGGAGGGGGAAAAGGGTTGCATGATAATCGCCTCAATAGATAAAGTGTAGGTGGGGAACAGAAAGGGCCTTCCGCCTTACGAATTCACCACATTCCGCGCCCAGATGCCTGATTTCAGCATCAAAAGCGCAATCACAGCTTTCAGCCCAGAGTCCGCGCACTGGACCAAGAAGAACATCCAGGGCAGGCTCAGGGCAGTATACCGGCTGAGCAGGAAAGCAATGGGCAGACACACTGCCCAAGTGTACACACAGTCGAACAGGAAGGTGATAAAGGTCCGCCCGCCGGAGCGGATGGCAAAATAGGAACAGTTGGTCACAGAACCCAGGGGCAGGAACGCGCCGGAAATCATCAGCAGGGCAGAGGCCAGCTGGCGCACCTGGGGCTCGGTATTATAGATGTAGGGGATAAAGGGCGCGGCACAGACAAGCAGCAGGCCCATCACCAGGTTGACCCCCGCGCCGAACACCACCAGCTTACGCACTGTGTCTTTGGCGCCCTCTATGTCATTGGCCCCCAGCTGCTGGCCCACCAGTATGGCCACGGCGTTCCCCATGGCCATCAGCAGCAGGGCAAACAGGTTGTGGGCCGTGCTGCTGATATTGGTGGCTGCCACAGCGGACAGCCCCCGGGAGGCATAGCAGGCAGTAATGAGAGAGATGCCCATGGACCAGAGCATCTCGTTAAGCATGAGGGGTGTGCCGGTCACGCCAATGCGCCTGACCAAAGGCAGGGGTACCCGCAGGCTTTTGAAAGCGCCGGAGAGAAAGGGGAACCGGGCCTTGTGCCGGTAGGACTGGGCAATAAGATAAGCAGCCTCAATATACCGGGCAATCACTGTGGCCAGGGCCGCGCCTGCCACGCCCATTTTCGGGAAGCCAAGGCTGCCGAAAATCAGCAGATAGTTCAGGACTAGGTTCACCCCAATGGAGATAACGCTGGCAGTCATGGGGATGAAGGTCTCGCCAGTGTCCTTTAGAACGCTGGCAAAGCAGTTGGACACAGCAAAGGGCAGCAGCCCCCACAGCATGATAAGCATATACTCCTGAGCATAGCCCAGGGTGGCGGCAATCTCCTGGGGAGAGGAGGCCTCGCCGTTCAGATAAAGCTGGAAGAAGCTGCGGCCAAAGCCCAGCAGGGCGGCAATCCCCACTCCGGAGATGGCAAAGGCAAACAGAAGCCGGAACCGCAGGGTATCCCGCAGGCCCTCCAGGTCCCCTTTGCCGTAATATTGGGCCCCGAAAATAGAGGCGCCGGACATGCCGCCGAAAATGGTCAGGTTGAAAATAAAGATGATTTGGTTGACAATGGCCACCCCGGACATGGGCTGGGTGCCCAGCCGTCCCACCATCACGTTATCCAGCAGGTTCACGAATGAGGTGATGCCGGACTGAATCACCATGGGGATGACCAGGGCAATGACAGAGGCATAGAAAGCCTTGGAGCCTATGTATTTTTTTCGTAAATGCAAGGGGGAAGAACTCCTCTCTGGAATATGCTGAAGTGCTGAAGGGAAGCAGGCACTGCGGATTTTGCCCTGCTGAGCTATCCCGAGGAACATTATAGCATGGAATCCCCGGGGACGCAAGCCCAGCGCGTCTGAGGTGATTGTCCAAACCACAGAGATAATTATCTGTGTTCCCCCGCCCTATGGGCGGGGGACACGAAAAACTCCTCGGAACGGACACTCCCGCGTCTGAGTGGGGAGATTTTGGGCAGCAAAACAGCCGGACAGGATGGGCTGTCCGGCTGTTTCTTTTTGCTTTTGCGGGTACTGGCTCTCACGCCGGTCAGCGGTCTTTGGTAACTTTGCTGCTGTCCCCGCCGCTGACGGTGTCATCGTCCCCGTCTCCGTCCACAAAACCGTCATCCGCCAAATCGCTGTCCAAATTCCCTTCTTCTCTGCTGGCGTCCTCTAAGATGCTGGAATCGTCCCTGCTGGTATCATCCCCGTCCAGGGCGTCCTCCACCCGGCTGACAGTTTCGCTCACATCATCCCCCAGGCGGGAGACCACCTCAGAAACCGTGCTCTGCACCTTGCCGTCTCCACAGCCAGTCAGAATCGCCAGCACCGGCACACAGAGGCACAGGGCCAGGAAACGTGTAATCCAGGTTTTTTTCGTGTTTTTACAATTTTGCGTATACATCATGTGGATAGTCCCTTTCTTCCGAATTTCAAGAGCCAGCTGGAAAAGGCGGACTCTTGGCCATGCCCGCGCCCGCGAACAGGCTTGAGAATAGCTTGGCCGGAAAAACGGAAAAAATACGGGATAAAAAAAGATTGCAAAAATTCTCCCAAGATGGTAAAATAAAAAAACAGTTTAAGGATTTTTGTAACCAGGAGGATATGAACATGGTATGCACGGTGACGCTTAACCCAGCGCTGGACTGCTATTTGGCCCCCGCGAGGCTTGTCCCTGGGGAGGTGAACCGATATGGAGAGCCGCGCTTTCTCCCCGGGGGCAAGGGGGTGAATGTCTCCCTGCTGCTCCACAGCCTGGGAGAGGATACCCTGGCCATGGGAATTGCCGCCGGTTTTACAGGCCGGGAGCTGGAAAACATGCTGAGACAGGCTGGGTGCCGCTGTACCTTCTTTTATCTGCCCCAGGGGGATACCCGGCTGAATTTGAAGCTGATGCCCCCCGGCCAGCCAGAGACTGCCCTGAACGGAGAGGGGCCGCACATCCCGGAGGAGACCATGGTCCGGCTGGAAGAACACCTGGCAGCAGTGCTGCGGGAAGGGGACATCCTGGTGCTCTCCGGAAGCCTGCCCGGCTGCCTTCCGCCAGATACCTATATCCGTCTGGCCCGCACAGTGCCGCGGAACGTGAAGGTGGTGCTGGACGCTGCCGGCCCGGCCCTGGCAGCGGGGCTGAAAGCCAAGCCCTTTTTGGTTAAGCCCAATCTGGAGGAGCTGGGCGCTCTGCTGGATTTGCCTTTGAAGAAGGAGAAGGATATTTTGCAGGGGGCAAAGCAGCTGCAGCGCATGGGGGCCCGGAATGTGCTGGTGTCTCTGGGCAGGCGGGGGGCCCTGATGGTGCCGGAAAAGGGGAAGCCTCTGCTGCGGGCAGCCCTGCCCGGCCGGGAGGTCTCCTCTGTAGGCGCGGGGGACTCTATGGTGGCGGGTTTCCTGCATGGATGGATGCAAAGCGGCGGGATAGACACAGCTTTGGACTGGGGCCTGGCCGCCGGAGCGGCCACAGCATTTCAGCAGGGCATTGCCAAAGGGGAAGAGGTTGAAAAACTTTATAAGGAGCACTTCAGCAGCCGCGCCAGAAAATAATTGAATGTTTACGGGGAGTTCAGAGTTTTTTCATATTTATGGGGTATCATAAGAACGTGGCCAGAAGAGCCACGGTACGACTCTTTTTCATCATATCCTCATTTTAACTCCTTACTTCCTCTTAGGAAGGGCCGCCCTGTTTTGGGCGGCCCTTCCGCTTTTCTATGTATAACGGCATCTTACGGGAATGCTTAGGGCCCCACGTTTCGGAAAGCCAGTCCGCATCGCTCCGCCAGTTTGGAAACCTGGCGGTTCCCAAGCTGTGCGGAATTGTGCTGTTCGGGATATCTGGCGGCGTTCCTGCTGCCACGTTCGGACGCTTGAGGGCCGGCTTGAATTCTGCCTCGCCCTTTTTTCTTTCGGAGCGCCGCCCTAAGGGCAAGACCTTGGGGCTCCGCCCCAAACCCTGCCAGGGGGCAAGCCCCCCTGGACCCCGGTCTCCGGCTTTGGCTTGCTTCTGGGCGAAAGCGCCTGCCCCGAGCCGCCAGGCTGTTTAGAAAGCGGAAAAACTTCCAGGCAGTCCAGCTGCCTGGAAGTTTCCCCTTTAGCTCAGCTTATACAGCAGCTCCGGCTCCCCTTCTCCAGTGAAGGCCTTGTGGAAGTCCGAGACCACAGTGCCCATTTCCAGGGTGGCCTGGAACATTTCCCGCTTGGCACACCAGACATTCCCCTCCTGCACAGCCTTGAAGTCCGCCATCAGGGGGTTCAGGGCCAGCAGCTCGTCCAGGCTTTCCAGCTGGCCGGTCATATCGCCGTTATAGAGCAGCACATCCGCGTCTTTGGCGCTGGTGTAGAAGTCCTCCATCTCCATGGTCACAGTGGCGGATTTGCCCTCCCCCTCCACATGGGCCAGCAGGTTCTCCGCCCCGGCCATCTCAATCATTTTGGTGATATAGTCCCCAGAGGGCCGGGTGATGGGCTGGCCCTCTGCGGTGAAGTAGAAATAGGCCGCGGTGCGCCCGGTAGCGGGCAGGCCCTCTGTCTTGGCGAACAGCGCCTCCTGCTCCTGGAACAGGGCCTGGGCCTGTTCCTCCTCCCCCAGAAGAGCGCCATAGAACTTGACCCACTCGCTGCGGCCCAGAGGGTGCTCCTCAAAGCTGGAGTAATCCACCAGTACGGGGATGCCCAGCTCCAACAGCTTCTCCTTGGCCTCAGGCACCCGGTTAATCATGGTGGACTGGATGGAGAGCTTACAGCCCTGGGCAGTGAGCAGCTCATAGTCCGGCTCCCGGTACTTGCCTGCGTATACCATCTCCCCGCTGGCCATGGCCTGCTGGGCGTATTCCACGCTCCAATCCTTTGCCTGGGTGCCGGAGAACCGGATAGCCTCCCCATGCCCCAGGGCCTCAAAAAAGCACATGGCCGCGGTGGCGGTTAGGTACACATCGCTCAGGGGCTGGCGCAGCACCACAATGTCTTCATCCAGGCCCTGAGGGGCCTCCAGGCCTTCCGGCACGGTAAGGTAGCGGCTGCCGTCCTCTACAGTGAGCAGAACATACCCCCCCTCAAAGTGGCTGATGGCAAACTGCTTGGCATAGGCCAGCTCTGTGCTGCCGGTGCAGGCCAGACCAGCCAGGGCAGGCCCCTCCTCCTCTATGGCTGAGGCAGGCGCCTGGGTTGAGGCCGGAGTGGGGGCAGCCGAGGAGACGGGCTCAGGGGAGGGGGGCGTGGAGGATGGCTCTTGGCTTTGGGGTGAGCAGGCAGACAGGGTGGAAAGGGCAAGGGCCAGTGCAGCCAAAAAAGCGGCGCTGGCACGGATGGGTTTGCGCATGGGGACCTCCTATGGTGGGATAGATAAAATTGCTTTCTCAGCAGTATAGTATAACACAAAATGTGTACTTCACGCAAGGGCTCGGCAGGGCATCCTGCCAAGACGCAGGATGCCCTGCCCTTCTTGACAAATCCATCTGTTCAGCTTATAATGGAATCGTACAAATTGCCGGCTTAAAATCCAAAAAAATCGGAGGTTCTGCCATGCAAAGAGGATATTATACCCACACAGACATCACGGATTTTGGCCCCTATGTGACCAAGCTGATTTTGCCCTTCCCCCAGACCGTCCCTGCCGGGGCAGTGGACGCCTCCTGCTTCTCGGTATATGTGCGCCGCCTGGACAGCCAGGGCCGGGTGGCCCTGCTGGCCAAGAGCTGGATGGACAGGGAGAATAAGGTGGCCAGCCAGGGCTATGTTGCCGTGAAAAAGGCCTACCCCTCAGATAGGCAGGGAGTGGAGCTGCCCCAGGGAGATTTTGTGACTTTGGAGATGGACTACGGCCCCCTGTGCCCCCTGTCCTCCCGCATTGCCTGCCCAGCGGAGCACAATATCTACCTGTTCTCGGACTATAAGATTACCCAGGTAAAGCCTGTGGGCGAGGTGGCCGGCCTGGAGTATGGCCTTCCCCTGGGGGATGATATGCCTGCTGCTGAGGGCTGGCTCAACCAGTGGGAAGCCCCTCTGAACTACGGCTATTACATCCCCCAGCAGGTGGAGCCCGGCCCCCGGCCCCTGATTATCTGGCTCCACGGGGCAGGAGAGGGCGGCCAGGAGCCCTCCATCGCCTATACAGCCAACAAGGTGGTGGCCCTCACCTCCCCCAAGGTGCAGAAGCTGTTCGGCGGGGCCTATGTGCTGGCGCCCCAGACCCCCACGTTCTGGATGAACGACGGCAGCGGGGAGTATGGCCGTTCCGGCAAGAGCATGTACTTAGAGGATTTGAAAACCACCATTGAGCGGTTCATTGCCCGGAACGAGAATATTGACAGGAACCGCATCTATATCGGCGGGGACAGCAACGGCGGATTTATGACCATGCGGATGCTTCTGAGCTTTCCAGAGCTGTTTGCCGCGGCCTTCCCTGTGTGCGAGGCCCTGTATGACGAGACCATCACAGAGGCAGAGCTGGCGGGCATTGTCCATAAGCCTGTCTGGTTCACCCACGCCAAAAACGACCCAGTGGTGGCCCCGGCAGAGACTGTGGAGCCCACCTACCGGCGGCTGAAAGAGGCCGGGGCACAGAATGTCCACTTCACCTTCTGGGACAAGGTGGAGGACATTCACGAGGGGTTTGTGGACGAGAGCGGCAAGCCCTTTGAGTATATGGGCCACTTCACCTGGATTCCCATGCTCAACGATGACTGCCGGGTGGACCTTGACGGCAGTCCCGTGGTGTGGAACGGCCAGGAGGTCACTCTGCTGGAGTGGCTGGCACAGCAGAAAAAGGATTGACTTTGACAGCCTGTTGATTTTGCCTACAAGTCGTTTTTCATATGTACCCTCCTTTCAACAAAGAGCCCAGAGCAATTGCTCTGGGCTCTTTGTATGCTGGCTTACTTGCTCTCTTCCGCCTCGGCCAGCTCTTTTTTGTACAGGTACTTCTCCACTTCCTCCGCCATGTTCTGGGGGATTTCCCGCTTCACCGGGAAGGCTGTGGCATTCACCATATCCTGGGCAAAGGCCAGCACATTCCGGGCTGTCTTTTCCAGCGCCTCTGGGGACAGGAACGCCAGGGTGTCAAACCGGTCGTGGATGTACGCGGCTCCCTGCGCCCCGAACCGGGTGAAGTTCACCGCCGGAATACCGCTGTCCGCGAAGGGGATGGAGTCGCTGGAATAGATTCCCTGCTTCACCTCTGCGGACAGGCCCCGCACCTGGGTGGCGTACTGGAGATAGTGTACCAGGCTCTCTTCACCGGTGACAGCAATGCCCTCCCGGCCCAGCACCGGGCCGCCCACATCCGTGTTAATCATGAGCAGATGGTCCCGCAGCTCGTCCTTGTGGGCCTTCACGTAGGCCCAGCTGCCCTCCAGTCCAATCTCCTCGCTGCCGTACCACATAAACTTCACTGTGCGCTTGGGCGGGTTCTCCTGAAACCAGCGCAGCACCTCCATGTTGATGACCGAGCCAGCGCCATTGTCATACACGCCCTTGGAAAAGTCTACTGAGTCATAGTGGGCCCCAAAGGAGATAATCTCCTCCGGCTTTTCAGTGCCCTCAATAGAAGCAACCACATTGTGAGAGGTGCGCTCCACTGCCTCGTTTTTCAGCACCAGCCGGGCCTTGCGGGCTCCGCGCTTCACCATGTCGAACGCGTCCAGCACCCGGGTATGCACCATGGGCACATTGCCAAAAGCCCGCAGGGTCCTGCGCAGCTTCCGGGTGGACAAATCCGTGCCATCCCGGTCGTCCCGCAAATCCCCCTCCATGGTGACAATGCCCGCCACCTCAGCCTTCAGCAGCTTGCGGAACAGGGGCAGGCGCAGGAACCCGTTGACCAGCACGATTTTCCCGGCAGCATTGCTCAAGTCCACGTCATTGCCGGATTCCACATAGAGGAACTCAGCCTCCAGGCCCCCCTGATAGGTATTCTTGGCGCACTTATAACCAGTCACCGGGTACTCCTGACGGTAGGGCTCCAGAATTTCCAGCGTGGCTGTCTCAATGTCCGCGTCGTCAATCTGAAAACTCTCAATCGCGGCAGGCACGCCGATGCTCTCACATTCAGCCTTCAGGATTTCCGCGGCCTGCAGCTCCTCCTGGGAGCCCGCCACCCGGGTAAACCCGATTTTTTCCAGCAGCTCCATTGCTCTTTTGCCTGATACTTCCATTCTCTTTTTCCTCCCGTTTATTTGGGGACTGCCCAAATCCCAGCATTTTCAGCTCTTTGGCAAATGGGCGCCCTGCTTATTTTCTGCTGTCCTCTGATTTCAGATAGCCAAAATCCGTCTTAATCTGGGTGGTGGAGATTTCCGGCGTGCGGGGCAGGTAGACCACCTGGCAGTACTCCTTCAAAAAGTCGAATTTCCCCTGCCAGTCGTCCCCCATAACAAAGGTGTCCACCTGATACAGCCGCACATCGCTCGCCTTCTGCTCCCAGTTTTCCTCAGGGATGACCAAATCCACGTAACGGATGGCTTCCAGCAGGCGCATCCGCTCCTCGTAGGTGAAATAGCACTTTTTCCTCTTCTCGTTCCAGTTGAATTCATCTGTGGACAGGGCCACAATCAAATAATCTCCCAGCTCCTTGGCCCGTTTCAGCAGGTTGATATGCCCGTAATGAATCAAATCAAAGGTACCATAGGTGATTACGCGTTTCATCCTCTCATCCTTTCTCTCCCGGCGGGGCCGCTATAGTTAACGCGGTTCAAAAGAGGTAAGGCCTCTTTTGAACCTGGCGGCACGGGCGCGCCCACGCCGCCTTGCTTGAAAATCGGTATTTACCGGTTTTCAAGTGCGTTAACTATATGAAAATCAAGCGGTCTCTCTGTTCAGCTCCCGATAGACCTCCCGCACCCGCTCCCTGCTCAGGTTGGTCTCGTGCAGATAGGTATACCGGTTCTGGCGCATCTCTGTGGCGTGCTGCATACAGTAGACAAAGGTCTCCTGGTCGATGCTCAGCCGCTGGGGGTTGATGTCCACCCCGAACCGCCGCAGGTATTCCAAGACCGGGCCATAGTCCCGGCCAATGAGCATAAGCACCGCCACGGCCCCCAGGGCAACCTGTATGCCGTGCAGGTTCTTCACATCGCTGAAATAGTCCAGGGCGTGGCTGAACAGATGCTCTGAGCCGCTGACCGGGCGGCTGGTGCCCGCGAACTGCATGGCAATCCCTGACAGCACCAAAGAGTTTGCCAGCACCTCCAAAAAGCCTGGCTCAATCTCCGAATACTGGGTCTTCATCAGCGCGTCCAAAGAGGTTTTGGACATGAGATAGGCGTAGCCGTTCATCTCCTCCCGCTTTCTGGACACAGCCAGCTCCCAGTCCAGCAGGGCCGTATAGTTGGAGATGGTGTCCCCAATCCCGGCCTTAATCAGCTGGCTGGGCCCCTGGCGGATGACCTCTGTGTCCACAATCAGCATGGAGGGCATGGCGCAGCCCAGGCTCTTGGGCTTTTTGTCCTTGCGCATCAGCACCGCGATGGGGGAGGCAATGCCGTCATTGGCCATGGTGGTGGCAATGGACAGCAGGGGCCGCTTGGAGATATAGGAGGCGTACTTGCACACGTCCAGCACCCGGCCCCCGCCCATGCCCACAATGCAGTCAATGTCTGTGGCAATCACCCGCTCTGCCACGGACATGGCATAGGCAATGGTGTTGCTGTCCACAACCTCCTCTTTCACCCGGCCCACAGAGGTGAGCTGGGGCCGGACAATCTGGCCGTAGAGCTTGTCCACCATGGGGTCTGACACATACAGCAGCTTGCCGGAGATCCGCCTGTCCCAGAGGGTCTCCTCCACCTGACGCAGGTACCCTGGGCCAATCTTGAGTATCTCGGTGTTATCCATAGGGAATTCCTCCTCTCAGAGCCTGTTTCGTATCTGGGCGTACACAGATTGCGAAACAGGCTGTTAGCCTTTGGCCTCATACCAGGTGCGGCCCGCGCCCGCCTCGGCCACCATGGGCACGGACAGGCTGGCCGCCTGCTCCATCTCCTGGGTGAGCAGGGCTTCTACCTGCTCCCGCTCTGCCTCCGGGCATTCCACAATCAGCTCGTCATGGACCTGGAGAATCATCCTGGCCCGCAGGCCCTCCCGCTCCAGGCGCTGGCTGACCCGTATCATGGCGATTTTGATAATGTCCGCCGCCGCGCCCTGGATGGGCATGTTCCTGGCCACCCGCTCCCCAAAGGAGCGCATGTTGAAGCTGCTGCTCTTGAGCTCCGGCAGGTACCGCCTGCGGCCGAACATGGTCTCCACATAGCCCTGCTCCTTGGCCACAGCGGCCACGTTCTGCATATAAGCGTCCACCCCCGCGTAGTTGCGGAGATATTCCTTAATATACTCGTCTGCCTCCCGGCGGCTGACGCCAATGTCCTTGGACAGGGAGAAGGCCCCAATGCCGTACACAATGCCAAAGTTCACCGCCTTGGCCCGGCTGCGCAGGGCAGGGGTGACCAGCTCTTGGGGCAGGCCGAAGACCCTGGCGGCAGTGGAGGCGTGGATGTCGTGCCCCTCCAAAAAGTCCTCCCGCATGGCAGCGTCATTGGCCACATGGGCCAGCACCCGCAGCTCAATCTGGCTGTAGTCCGCGTCCACCAGCACCCAGGGCTCTCCGTCCGGGCTCTCGGCGGCGAAGAACTTCCGCAGCTCCCGGCCAATGGGGGTGCGCACAGGGATGTTCTGCAGGTTCGGCTCTGTGCTGGAAATCCGGCCTGTGCGGGTCTCGGTCTGGTTGAAGTTGGAGTGGATGCGCCCGTCCGGGCCGATAACCTTTAACAGCCCGTCGCAGTAGGTGGACTTCAGCTTGGCCACAGTGCGGTATTTGAGGATATCGTCCACCACCGGGGCCTCGGCCCGCAAATCCTCCAGCACGTCCACATTGGTGGACCAGCCGGTCTTGGTCTTCTTGCCGTGGGGCAGGCCCAGGCCCTTTTCCTTGTCGAACAGCACCTCGCCCAGCTGCTTGGGAGAGTTGATGTTGAACTCCCTGCCCACCTGGCTGATGATGGAATCCCGCAGCTGCTCCACCTGTTCTTCCAGCTGTTTGCCATATTCCTCAATGCTCTGCCTGTCCACATAGAAGCCCACATGCTCCATCTGGGCCAGGACCCCGCACAGGGGCAGCTCAATGGTGTCCAGCAGCTCCCGCTGGCCGTTTTTGTCTATGGCCCGGGACAGGGCCCCGCACAGCTCAGGCATGGCAGCGGCACAGTTCAGCTCCGGCTCCTCAAAGTCCGGCAGGGCCACTGAGTACTCCGCGGCCAGCCGGGGCACGTCATACCCAGTGGCAGATGGGTCCAGCAGATAGGCGGCCAGGGCAGTGTCCATGCGCAGGCCGGCCAGCCCGCACCCCAAGCGGAGAGCCAGGGCGTGGAGGGGCTTGCTGTCGTGGGTAAACTTTGGGATACGCTCATTGGTCAGGAAAGCCCGGAGGAAAGCCTCGTCCGGCTTCACCCGCCAAAGCTGGTCCTTGTGGGCAAAGATCAGGGCCTCCAAGCCCGCCTCCTTGTCCCAATTACAGTAGAAGAAAGCCTCTCCCGCGTCCTCCAAACGGGGGAGCATGGACGCCCCGTCCGGCAGCTCCACCAGCTCCGGACGGCCCGCGGCGGGGGCTTTCTCTGCTGTGACAGGCACAGCGGTCAGGCCGAACTTTTCAATCAGGCTGAACAGCTCCAAGCGCACCATCAGGGCCCCGGCCTTCTGGGGCTCCCCCTCCGTGAGAAGGTAGGCGTTCACGTCTGTCTCAATGGGCGCGTCCCGGCGGATGGTGCCCAGCTCGTAGCTTAAAAAGGCGTTGTCCCGGGATGCCTCCAGCTTTTTCCGGGCGGCGGGCTTGATGGCCGGGTCCTCCAAATTGGCGTAGATGTTTTCCAGAGAGCCGAACTGCCGCACCAGCTCCCCGGCGCCTTTGGGCCCAATGCCCGCCACTCCTGGGATGCAGTCCGAGGTGTCCCCCTGGATGGCCTTCAAATCAATCATCTGGGGGGGCGAGATGCCGTAGTCCTCCCGGATTTTCGCCTCATCGTACAGGGTGACCTGGGGCTGGCCGAACTTGGTGGTGGCCAGCCGGACAGTGGTGGCAGGGGAGACCAGCTGCAGGCTGTCCCGGTCGCCGGTGGCAATCAGGCAGGTGTGGCCGTCCCGCTCACAGGCGGCAGAGAGGGTGCCCAGAATGTCGTCCGCCTCCCAGCCCTCGCAGGAGACCAGCCTGTACCCAAGGCTGGTGAGCAGCTCCTGCAGAACAGGCAGCTGCTGGGCCAGTTCCTCGGGCATACCCTTGCGGTTGGACTTATAGCCAGCATACATCTTGTGCCGGAAGGTAGGGGCCCGGCGGTCAAAGGCAATGGCCACAGCCTGGGGCTGGGTCTCGTCCTGAATTTTTTTCAGCATGGTAAGGAAACCATAAATGCCGTTGGTAAAATCGCCGGACTTGGTAGAGAGGAGCTTAATGCCGTAAAAGGCCCGGTTGAGGATACTGTTGCCGTCTAGGACTAAAAGTTTCATACATTACCTCCGTTGGGTGATTGGGGAAGCATTCCCGGGGGCCTATAAAGAAACCCCGGAGAATACCGTCTCCGGGGTTCCACTGGGGAACAGGTAAATACCTGAGAATATTTTAACATAGAATGGGGGGAAATGCAAGGGGATTTTTGTAAGGGGGAAGCACTGCCCGGCAGCCCCCGCCCTTTTCGAAAGCGGCGGGGAGCGGAGGCTCCAGGGCCTTGCCCGAAGAACCCGCTAGGTTTCTGCTTTGTCTCTCACAGTCAGTCCCACCGGGCAGTGGTCGCTGCCCATATACTGGGGGTAGATGGCCGCCTGCTCCAAGTCCTCTTTCAGCCGCTCGTCCGCCAAAAAATAGTCAATGCGCCACCCCACATTGTTGTCCCGGGCGTGGTTCATATAGCTCCACCAGGAGTAGGCCCCCTCCTTTTCCGGGTAAAAATGCCGGTAGCTGTCAATGAATCCGCTGGCCAGCAGCTCGCTGAGCTTGCCCCGCTCTTCATAGGTATACCCCGCGTTGCCGATATTACTCCTGTCATGTTTCAAATCAATGGGCCGGTGGGCCACGTTCATGTCCCCGCAGATGACCACAGGCTTTTTCTCCCGCAGTTTTTGAAGGTGCTCCCGCAGCCTGTCCTCAAACTCCATGCGGAACCCCAGCCGCTCCAACCCCCGCTGGGAGTTGGGGGTATATACCGTGGCCAGGATAAAGCCCGGATACTCCGCGGCAATCAGGCGGCCCTCCCGGTCATAGTCCTCCACGCCCATGCCGTACTCCACCGAGAGGGGCTCTGTTTTAGAGAAAATGGCTGTGCCTGAATATCCCTTCTTCTCCGCGGAGTACCAGTATTCGTGATAGCCAGGGAAAGAAAAATCCCCCTGCTCCCGCTGCATTTTTGTCTCCTGCAGGCAGATAACGTCCGGATTCTCTCCCTCCAGCACCTGTAGAAAGCCCTTGCCCATGCAGGCGCGCAGGCCGTTTACGTTCCATGAAATCAATTTCATTGAGAAGCTCCTTTTTGAACCAGATGTGAATAAATTATAAATTCGCCCCAAAACGCCTGGGCTTTCCCCCGGTCCTGTGGTATAATGGGCCGGTAAGAGGCTGATAAGGCCCGTCCGGCCGGGAGACCTCCCGGCCCCGGCGGCTGATTATTTTTTGGAGGTTATGCAGAATGAAAAATCCCGTAGTGACCATTGAAACCAACCGGGGCGTTATCAAGGTAGAGCTGTACCCTGAGATTGCCCCCAACACGGTGAACAATTTTGTCTCGCTGGTGCGCAAGGGCTTTTATGACGGCACCATCTTCCACCGGGTCATCCCCGGGTTTATGATACAGGGCGGCGACCCGGAGGGCACGGGCATGGGCGGCCCGGGCTATGGCATTAAGGGCGAGTTCGCGGCCAATGGGTTTGAGAATACGCTGAAGCACACCACAGGGGTCATCTCCATGGCCCGCTCTCAGCGGCCGGACAGCGCGGGCTCCCAGTTCTTTATTATGGTGGCGGACGCTGCCTATCTGGACGGCCAGTACGCGGCCTTTGGCAAGGTACTGGAGGGCCAGGAGGTGGCTGAGGCCATTGTCAGCGCCCCCCGGGACCGGGACGACCGGCCGGACCAGGACCAGATTATGGAGAAGGTGACAGTGGAAACCTTTGGCGAGGAGTTCCCAGAGCCTGTCACTGGGCCGGAGTACTAAGGAAGTGCTGATTTCTTCATATTTCCCCCGCCGAAGGCGGGGGAAATACCTGGAACTTCATTGTTCTGGGCAGTAAAGCCGGATTAAAAAAGCGGTTCCCTAATCCAACCCAATCCGAGCCAGAATGAGGGGCCTCTCCGGGGGCCTCTCTTTTGTTATGTCCAAAGCGGCCAGAAGCTGCTCCTGGGCCCGGCGGCACTGGGCCTCTGTCTGGGCATAGAGCCGGGCAAAGGGCTCCCCCTGCCGGACAGGCTCTCCCCGGGTTTTCAGCAGCACAATGCCTGCGCCGTAGTCAATGGAATCCTCCTTGCGCTCCCGGCCCGCGCCCAGCTCCATGGCCGCCCGGCCGCAGAGCTCCGCGTTCAGCCCGCTGATATAGCCGCTTTCCGGTATGGCAGCCTCCACGCACACCGGGGAGACGGCCAGCTTGGAGGTGTCCTCCAGGCAGGCAGCATCGCCTCCCTGGGCGCATACCATGCCCTTCAGCGCGGCCAGCGCGGCCCCGCTGTGAACAGACTCCCGGGCCATATCCAGAGCCTGCTGCTGGTTCTCCGCCAGCCCGGCCAGCCGGACCATGCCCGCGGCCAGCTCCTCACACAGGGCGGTGAGCCTCTCCTCACCCCGGCCTGACAGCACCTCCACTGCCTCCCGGACCTCCAGGGCATTGCCAATGCACCTGCCCAGGGGGGCGTCCATGTCTGTAATCAGGGCGGCGGTGCGCCGGCCCGCCCCATTGCCTGTGTCCACCATCAGCCGGGCCAGGGTCTGTGCCTCCTCAGGGCTCTTGAGCAGAGCCCCGGAGCCAGTCTTCACATCCAGGAGGATGGCGTCCGCGCCGGAGGCCAGCTTTTTGGACATAATGCTGGCCGCAATCAGGGGCATACTGTCCACAGCAGCGGTCACGTCCCGCAGGGCGTAAAGTTTTTTGTCCGCGGGGCACAGGCTGCCGGACTGGCCCACAATGGCAATGCCTGTCTCCCGGACAATCTGAAAAAACCGCTCCCTGGGGATGTTCATGGAGAGGCCCGGGATGCTCTCCAGCTTGTCCACCGTGCCGCCGGTGTGGCCCAGGCCCCGGCCGCTCATTTTGGCAATCTTCACCCCGCAGGCAGCGGCCATGGGCCCGCAGATAAGGGAGGTCTTGTCCCCCACGCCCCCGGTGGAGTGCTTGTCCACCTTTACCCCCGGGATGGGGGACAAATCCGCCATATCCCCAGAGCGGGCCATGCTCAGGGTAAGGCCCACTGTCTCCTCCCGGCTCATGCCCTGGAAGAAGATGGCCATCAGCAGGGCGGAGAGCTGATAGTCCGGGATAGAGCCGTCCCCAGCCCCAGCGGCCAGCCAGTCCAGCTCCTCTTGGGTGAGAGTGCCCCCTTCCCGCTTTTTGTGGATAATGTCAACCATACGCATGGGCTTTCGCCTCCTGTTACTGTAAGCTGTCCGGCCCAAAGGCCATGGGAAGAAGCTCCTCCAGGGTCACGGCCTGGATGTTCTTCCCGTCGGTGAGGATGATTTCAAAGTCCGGCCCGCAGAACTCCCGCATCACCTGGCGGCAGACCCCGCAGGGGGTGCAGAGGGAATCCGGCTCCTGGCCCTGGCCCGCCCCGGCCACGGCAATGGCGGTGAAGTCCCGCTTGCCGTCGGCCACGGCGTGGAAAATGGCAGTGCGCTCAGCACAGCAGCCGTTAAAGGCCGCTGTCTCCACATTGCACCCGGTATAGACTGTGCCATCCCCGCAGAGCAGGGCCGCGCCCACAGCAAAGCTGGAATAGGGGCAGTAGGCGTTCTCCCGGGCAGCCAGGGCCTGCTTCACCAAGCTCTCTGCCTGTTCTGGCTGGATTCTCATGGTGTCCTCCTCTCAGTCCACCCGCCCGGCAGCAAGCACTTCCTCCAGCCGCTCCCGGGTGGGGAGACCCTCGTTGTCGCTTTTGTGGCTGACCTGGATGGCCCCAATGGCCAGGCCCCGCCGGTTGGCCTCCGGCAGGCTCAGGCCCTCGGCCAAGGCGCTGATGACTCCAGCGGCGAAGCCGTCCCCCGCGCCCACCGTGTCCACCACCTTTTCCACCTTGACTGCCGGCGCGTACCCAGAGCCGCCTCCCCTCACGGACCAGAAGGAGCCCTGGCCGCCCAGCTTTACCACCACATTGGTGATTCCCATGCCGTGGTAATAGGCTGCCACGCCCTCGGGGGTGTCCTGGCCAGTGAGGGTTTTTCCCTCGTTTATCCCGGGCAAAATGGTCTCAGCGCCCTCGGCCAGGCTGTTCAGGGTGCGGACCATCTCCTCTTCACTGGGCCACAGCTGGGGCCGCAGGTTGGGGTCAAAGGAGATAGGCAGCTGCAGGTCTTGGGCCCGCTGGACGAGCCTGCGTACCGCAGCCAGGGCAGAGGCGGACACAGCCGGGAACACCCCGGTCACATGCAGGCGCCCGCAGCCAGACAAATCCAGCTGCTCAATGTCCTGGGGGGTGATTCTCGACGCGGCTGAACCCTGCCTGTAATAGGCAATGTCCGGGTCCCCGGAGAGGGCCATGCCCTTGAGCATCAGGCCAGTGGGCTCACCAGGAGCGGTCATCACCAGGCTCTTATCAATGTGGTTTTGGCTCATTCCGTCTAAGACGCGCTGGCCCATAGGGTCCTGGCCCAGGCGGGTGCAGTAAGCGGGGACGTGGCCCAGACGGCTGAGGCCCACAGCCACGTTGTACTCAGCCCCGGCAATGGAGGCTGAAAACTGCCTGGCCTGGCTGAGAGGGCCGGGCTCCTGGGCCATAAACAGGCCCATGGGCTCGCCTAACAGAATAATTTTCATGGTATCCCTCCTGACAGATTATACCCGGGTGACGGCCAGAGTGCAGGGCCCTGTCACCTGAATCTCCCCGGAAGCGGCTGGCACGAACAGGCTGTCCCCGGGCCGGAACTCCACAGTGTTTTCCGGGCCTGCCGCAGTGCCGGAGCCCTCCATCACCACCAGGGAGAGGAAGCTCTCCGGCCCGGCGGAAAGGGTGAGGGCACTGTCCACCCGGATTCGGTCAGTGGTGAAGTATTTGCAGGAGGCCAGCCGGGTAATCTCCCCGCCAGGCACAGCCTGAGGAGCTGCTTGCTTCTCCGCGGGGTCAGAGGGGGTGAGCCGGGAAACAGCCAGGGCCTTCTCCACATGAAGCTCCCTGGGCTTGCCGTCCGCGCCCAGGCGGCCGTAGTCATAGACCCGGTAGGTGCAGTTGGAGTTCTGCTGAATCTCGCAAATCAGTATGCCCGCGCCAATGGCGTGGATGGTGCCGGAGGGGATGAAGAACACATCGCCAGGGTGAACAGGGGCCTTGTGGAGGACTTGCTCCACAGTGTTGTCCTCTATGCGGCGGCGGAACTCCTCTGGGGCCAGCTCTTGGTTCACGCCGAAGTAGAGGAACGCGCCGGGCTCCGCGTCCATCACATACCACATCTCGGTTTTGCCGTATTGGTGCTCCACCTCCAGGGCGTACTCATCGCTGGGATGGACCTGGATGGAGAGGGGCTGCTTGGCGTCAATAAACTTGATAAGCACAGGGAAATTCTCAAACGCCTGGCAGTGGGTGCCCAGGGCCTGGGGGTTCTGGGCGAGATAGTCAGAGAGGGTGAGGCCGTCAAACTGGCCGCCGGAGATAGCACTCTGGCCGTCAGGGTGGGTGGAAAGCTCCCAGCTTTCAGCGACCTTAGGGAGGGAGCAGGGCTTGTGGTAATCGTCCCGCAGGCGGGTGCCGCCCCAAAGGTAGTCTTTGAAAGCAGGGGAGAGGGTTTCGATTTTCATAGTGAGCCTCCTTGTGATTTATGCTGTTATGGGAAAGCGAAGGGAGCGAACGGCTCGGGGCAGGCGCTGGCTCCAAGCAGTGCCTAAAGGCGGAGGGAAGTTTTCGTCCACCTTTTTCAAAAGGTGGCAGGGTTCGGGACAGAGTCCCGAGGTCGAAGTGCTAATCCAAAAGCGCCCGAACCAAGAGCGGAAAAGCAAGACAAAGAATGGCGGCGCTCACTAAAAATCCTGCGAGGCAGAATGTCCGGCGGCAAGGCCGCGTTGGTCAGTGGCACAGGCAAGCGCCGCCAGAGAACCCAAATAGCCAATTCCGCCGGTTTTGAACGTGGAGCGCCAGCGACACTTTCAAACACCGCCGGAGAGGCGGCTTGGCCTTCCGAAACGCCGGGCCCTAAGCGCTCCAGGCAGATGCCGCTTGTGGCTGAGAAGCCGTTGACTGTCAGGCCCTTGACCTTAGAGTCAGCAGCATTGTGCAGGAACGCTTAGCCTCCCAACGCTTGTGCAGTGTGTCCGCCTCTCTCCGTAAGTTAGGAAAGCAGGGCTTTCCTAACTTACGGAATCTTGCTGGGTACTGCGGCTTGTGGGCGGCGCGGAAGACTGCCCCTGTCGGGCTAAGGTTATGGGAGCCGGGCTCTGTCTCTCTTTAGGATTTGTGGCGCCGCCCTAAAGGTCAAGGTCGTGGGGCGCTGCCCCACAC
>CAJTXF010000001.1:0-4538 GCA_910580045.1 uncultured Eubacteriales bacterium | reverse complement strand
AGGGGCCAAGAGTTGGCCAAAGCCAACTCTACGCCCCTGGACCGCGGTCACCGCCTTTGGGCACTTCTTCGCGATAGCTGCTGCCCCGAGCCGTCAGGTTTTGTATCAGCCGCTTGTGAGCACATTCAGCACCGCGCTGACCACGCCCCCCGCATCCTCTAAGCTGTTGTTCGTATCCTCCACCAGCACCGCGAACGCGATGGGGTACGCCGCTGAGTCGCAGAACCCTACCACCCAGCAGTTGGGGTCCTGGCTCTCTCCAACCTCTCCTGTACCGGTCTTGGCGCACACATTCAGCCCCTCCGGGAACCAGTAGTCCCCATAGTAGTCCCGCACGTCCGCACGCATCATCTCTTTCAGGTTCGCCGCCTCTGCGGCGGAAAAGAGCTTGCGGCTGCTGCCGCTGAGCCCCTCAAAAAGCCCGCTGTCCCCGGTCAGCCGGGGCTGCACATACTCCCCGCCCTGGGCAATGGCCCCCATGATGGTCATCATGTGATAGGGATTTGCCAAAACCGTGTGCTGGCCCACACCGGCCCAGCCCAGCTGGTTTGGGTTGGCCCCTTCCAGCTTTGCTTCGCTGGGGGAAATCTGGATGCTGCCAAATTCTAAGCTGTGGTTAAAACCCAGCTCCTCTGCGGTTTTCTGCAGGTCAGCCGCGCCGATGTCATTGGCCAGCTTGGCGAAATACAGGTTGCAGGAGTGGCCCAGGGCCGCGCCCATGTCCAGCTCTCCGTGAGAGCCCAGGCAGGTCACGCTGCCGCCGCCGATTTCCTCACTGCCCCAGCATTCGTAAGTGCGGGCGCTCCAGGAATCCGGCCACTTGCGCATGGCGGCAGTGCTGGTGACCAGCTTGAAGATGCTGCCTGGGGTGAAGGAGCCGGAGAGGGTGTTGTCCAGGTACGCGCCCCGGTAGGCGTCGTTGGTGTCAATATCCTGGGGCACATTCTCCGGGTCATAGCTTGGGGCACTGACCTTGCAGAGGATGTCCCCAGTCTGGTAATTGTAGAAGATAGCCCCGCCATTGCGGCCGTTCATGGCCTGATAGGCAGCGGTGCAGGCCATGGCGTCAATGCTCAGGTGAACAGTGCTGCCCATGTGGTTGAAGACGGTGTCGTTGAGCCCGGTGATGAGGTTATAGCCAGTGAGCTTGGTGCGCAGGGTATACTGGGCGCTGGTGCTGATAAACCCGGCGGAATCCCCCACAGTGTGGAGCAGAGCCCGGCGGGTGGTCTCGTCCTGGTTATAAGAGCGGCGGCCGTCCGTGGTGGTTGCCAGGAGAACGCCGTCCCTATCCTCAATATCGCCCAGGGTGACAGTGGCGTCCTCGTCATAGATGTGGCCGTTATAGGGCTGCATGGCCCATTGGCTGCCGTGGAGGGTGAGGTTAAAGAGAAGCCAGCCCACACCGCCCAGGAAGGCGAAGAGGAGGATATAGAGGGCAAAGGAGCGGAAGCCGACGGTTTTCATGGGAAGGACCTCCAATCGGGGAAAGAGTAGGGGGGGAGCCTGACGGCCCGGGGCAGAACTCAGCGAAAAGAACAAGCTAAAAGCGGAATGAAAAGTTTCGTCCACCTTTTCAAAGGTGGCAGGGTTCGGGACGACTTGGCGAAGCCAACGTCAGGAGTCCCGAGGTCTTGCCCTTGACCGTAAAGGCGGCGCATCCAATCCCAAAGAGAAGCAGAGCTCTACTCCTACCATCTAAGTCCGATAGAGGAAGAAAGCCGCGCCGCCAAAGATGCCAGCCGCGCGAATCTTGAGCCGCAGACCGGCTGTAGAAGCGTGGGGCCCTAAACGCCCCTGCCCCATCCACTTTTTTATAGAAAGGACGATAGGATATGAAAGCCAACATGAAAAGCCTGCATCAATTTGGGAGGTTTTTCGCAGCGTAAGATACGCTTTGTAACATACGCTTCCTCCCGCAAAATCAAGGAGGAACATAATTTGAATAAGCAAGATTGGAAGGAGCTGCTCTCCTTTTATAAGCCCTATAAGGGCCTGTTCGCCGCGGATTTGGCCTGCGCCCTGATTGCCTCTGCCATTGCCCTAATCGTGCCTTTGGGGGTGCGGGCTATGGCAGACAGCCTGCTGGACACAGGCCTGGCCCAGTTCAGCAAGCTCTTGTGGACAGCCCTGGGCCTGGCTGTGCTGGTGCTGATACAGGCGCTGTGCACCTATTTTTACGACTATCAGGGACATTATCTGGGGGCAAAAATTGAGTGCGACATGCGCCAGCGCTTGTTTGAGCATTGCCAGGTCCTGTCCTTCCGGTATTATGACGAGCACACTGTGGGCAGCCTGATGTCCCGCATCACCAATGACACCCTGTCCCTGGCAGAGTTTTTTCACCATGTGCCTGAGGATTTGCTGACCAACAGCGTCAAGCTGATTGGCGCTGCTGTGATTCTCATGGGGGTCAGCTGGCAGACTACCCTGATTATCCTGGGGGCCCTGCCCTTTATGCTGCTGTACACCCTGCATTTCAACAAGATTATGGGCGCTGCCATGGCCCGCTCCCGGGAGAGCATGGCCCGCATCAACACCCAGGCTGAGGACGCCCTGTCCGGTATCCGGGTAGTCCAGTCCTTTGTGAGCGAGAAAGCTGAGAAGGAGAAGTTCTCCCAGCAGAACCGGCAGTTTTTGGAGGACAGGCGCCAGAGCTACCGCAGCGAGAGCTGGCTGTACACGGGCATGGACGTGTTCGCGGCCCTGATTCCCATTGGTGTCATTGCCTTTGGGGGGCTGGCCATTCTCCGGGGGGCCATGGCCCTGCCTGATTTGCTGCTGTTTTTCCTGTACATCGGGTATTTCACTGGGCCTGTCCAAAGCCTGGTGAACACCAGCCGCCTGCTGCAGGAGGGGCGCACAGGCTTCCGGCGGTACCGGGAGCTGATGGACGCGGTGCCGGATATTCAGGACGCCCCGGACGCCATACGGCCAGAGCACATAGAGGGCAGGCTGGATTTCCGCCAGGTGGATTTTTCCTATGGCGAGGGCGGGGAGGTCTTCCGGAACCTGGAGCTGACCATACAGGCCGGGGAGTATGTGGCTCTGGTGGGCCCATCCGGCGTGGGGAAAACCACCCTCTGCGCCCTGATTCCCCGTTTCTATCAGCCCCAGGGGGGCGAAATCCTGCTGGACGGCATCCCCCTGAACCAAATCGCCCTGAGCGCCCTGCGGGAGAATGTAGGGGTGGTGCAGCAGGACGTGTACCTGTTCACAGGCACTGTGGCTGAGAACATTGCCTATGGCAGGCCCGGCGCGGGCAGGGAGGAAATTATCTCCGCGGCAAAGCAGGCCGGGGCTCATGAGTTTATCCTGGGCCTGCCCGGGGGCTATGACGCCCAAATCGGCCCCCACGGGGTGAAGCTCTCCGGCGGGCAGCAGCAGCGGCTCTCCATTGCCCGGGTGTTCCTGAAAGACCCGCCCATCCTGATTTTTGACGAGGCCACCAGCGCGTTGGACACCCACAGCGAGCAGGTAGTGCAGCAGTCTTTGGAAAGGCTGGCCAGCCGCCGCACCACTTTGGTCATTGCCCACCGGCTCTCTACTGTGCAGGGGGCGGCGCGGATTTTGGTGCTGGACGAGCGGGGCATCTGTGAGCAGGGCACGCACCAGGAGCTGCTGGCTCTTGGGGGCGTATACGCCAGCCTTTACCAGGCCCCGGCAAACACACTGGGGCCCGCATAGAATATAATAAATGCGCTTGGGCATCGGTAAATCCCCGGTTCAAGCCAAAGATACGCAGGGCCTCCCTAATCCTTTTTGGATTAGGGAGGCCCCTTTTTTCAAACTGGCTTTCAGGAATCCTGATACTTCAAATTTTCCGGGCCCCACCCGGCCAATACGCTGCTCATGTCCCGGGCCACTTCTTTCGCGCCGGGCAGGTCATGCTCTAAATAGTTGCCGCATTCCTTCCGCTGGCTGCCCGGTATCTCCCCCTCAAAACCCTCCACAAAACGGAAGGTATCCTGTACCAGGCGGATGGCCTCCTCTTGGCTGACCGCATCCCGCACCAGCAGGTAAAACCCTGTGCGGCACCCCATTGGGCCCACATAGAGCACCTGGTCTGACAGGGCCGAGTTGCGGGCATAGGTGGCGAACAGGTGCTCAAAGGTATGCAGGGCCCCATTGTTCAGGTAGTCCCCGCCATTGGGAATCTTCATCCGGATATCATAGGTGATTACGTCCCCATCCACCCGGGAGGTATACATCCCCTTCCCCAATTTGTCATGGTCCACGGTGAAGCTGGCAATCTTCTGCATCAAACTCATCCTTTCCATCATGTTTGCCCAGCGGCAATCCTGCAAATCCGCCCGGGTTCATCCAAACCCAGCCGCATCCTTTCGGGTTTATGGTATTGTTCACGCAGCAGCACAGGCGTGCCCGCGCCCCTCTGCCTGAACATCGGTACTGACTGATTTTCAGATGCGTTTACTATACCACATCACAAGGGGGATGTCAAGCGCGCCGGGTGCTGGAGGATTGTCCAAACCACAGAGATAATCATATATGTTCCCCCGCCCTGCGGGCGGGGGAAC